>JAQVUC010000050.1 GCA_028699715.1 Anaerolineaceae bacterium
CTGCTTTCACTGGGCTGGTTTTCGCTTCACGTTGGTATTACCGGATTTTTGTTTATTCCAATGCAACTTCCAGACCGGCACTTAGAATAATGGAATCTGTAACACTTGAAGGATCGTGGGATTACCTATATAACATTGTGGGTCCGATCAGTGGCTATATTCTGATCGCGTTGGCTGTTATCGGATTATTGTGGTCAGTAATCACAACGAGAGAATATACTTTTTATGGTTGGGCAGTGCTTGTCCTGATGCTTTCCCTTCCAACCGGCTTTCGCCTCATGAATTTCAGGCACGATTATTATGCTTTGATCAGCTTTATTCCAATCGCAATTACATCTGCTGTTGCCATTGTTTTAGCATTGGAAACGGTCTTGACTGAAAAGAAGCTCTCAACTATCCTGATCTTAATATCAGGCGCATTGCTCATCATTTTTGGGGCATTTCAGAATAATCGGGCAGTCAATCGGGAAACTGTACTAACAACCAAGTCTGATGTTATTGCTCTGGAGTGGATTAAAACCCATACGCCACAAGAAGCACGCTTTTTTATCAATACGATCGGCTGGAGCCCTAACAACTATCGAGGTGTTGATGGGGGCGGGTGGATATTGCCAATAACGGGCAGATGGAGCATCGTTCCAACCATCTTCTACCCCATGAGTGCGGATGAAACCTTCGTCCAGTATACAATGGACCTGGGAGCCAGAGCCAGCACAATTAGCGATTGTGGTGATGATTTTTGGTCATTGGTGAACAATGCCCAAATCAGCTATCTCTACATCAAAGAAGGGACTGGAGGCTTGCAACCAGCAGTTTTGTCTGCCTGCAAAGGTGTTTCACAACTCACCCAACTTGAGGATGTTCATATCTATCTAATAAACGACGCAGACAGCACTCCTTGAAGGGTATAATTTTTTTCATAATTTCTCTTTGAATTGAGAATGACCATGCAATGGGTTGAACTTAGAACACTTATCACGATCTTCATTATGCTGCTTGTTCCAGGATGGGCAATTTTAGCCTTTACCGGTCTTTGGCAACGCTTTGAAGTTATTGAGCGGTGGATTCTGGCAGCTGGTTTGAGTATTGCGTTTTATCCTGTGTTTTATTATCTTACGCGAGCAGTCATTCCTTCTCTTCGTCTCGGTCAAAACAAGTTAATCGTGATTTTAGTTGTGCTTTTTGGCATTACCGCATGGTTTCTCAGAAAAAATTGGCGGGAGCACCTCAGACTCGGTAAATATGCAGGACCTTTCCTGTTTATCCTTGTTTTGACGTTACTGAACCGCTTTTTGTTAGCACATAACTACCCGTATCCTGCCTGGACCGATTCTCTACATCACATCCTTCTAACAGATTTGGTAGGTACAACTGGGAAACTACCGTTCGATCTTCAACCATACGCCCCAACAACTTTAGACCAATACCATTTAGGGCTATACGCTCTCACTGGCAGCCTGCAAGTACTGGTAGAAATCCCAGCTCATCAGGCACTCTTATGGATGACACAGGCAATTAATGGGTTGTGTGGGTTGGGCGTCTTCATTTTCTTGTCGAAAAAAGTATCTCCTTTGGCAGGTTTAACAGGCATGGCTGTTGTTGGTCTATTTAGCTTTCAACCTGCGCTTTACTTCAGTTGGGGTCGCTTTACGCAAGGCAGCTCTCAATCCATTTTATTGATTGCGACTTTTGCCACCTGGGAGGCAATAAAGGTCTGGAAAGAAAGGGGAAAAGTCGGCCGCGTTCGAGCCTTAGCACTCACCGGTGTATCTGCGCTGCTGATTGCAGGAGTATTCCTGGTCCATTTCAGAGCGGCTGCTTTTTTGCTGCCTCTGATTATGATTATCTGTGGTTATGAGTTTGCACTGGCAATAAAGAATAAAAAACACGTAATACGAACTTTTCTCGCGATCGTTTCTATCGCGGTTGTTTCCTTGGTTTTGATACTACCCGCGCTGCTTCCTGCTATGGATTTCTATGTTGATCGGAGGTCAGAGCCAGCTCAAGCAACCAGCAATGAAACTGTAGATGACATGGGTAATAATCAGTATTTTGCTAATTACGACATTGAATCCCTCTACATGATTGGGGCAAAGAAATGGCTGATCGGGTTGACCCTGTTGGGTATCCTGGTGGGTTTGTTCAGAAAAAACAAGGTTGTTATCCTATTGATGATTGCCTGGTTGCTTATGTTGATTGGCGCAGGACTGCTTTATCGTCTGAACATACCACTACTGGCTTTCACAAACATGACAGGTATGATGATCATGCTCTATTTGCCAATTGGTGTGATCGTTGGTGTCCTTGCAGAGGACCTGTGGCAGCTGCTCCCCTTGCCTGAGCGTGAGAATTGGGCAGATGGTCTAATGTGGATGGCCTTTTTACTGATCGTGATTGCTGTGGTTTATCGAATTGGTGATGTTGAAATTTTCCGCCAGTTCATGACAGCTTCAGATGAAAAAGCCATGGATTGGATTGAAGACAACACGCCAAAGGATGCTGTTTTTGCGGTTCATACGTATTACTGGTTGCCTGATTCTCCGCATGGATCCGACGCTGGTTATTTCATTCCTTATTATGCCGATCGCGAAACGACTACCAGTACGATGATTTCAAGTTTAGGGCCTGATTACGAGACGGTGATGATTGAATCTGAAGCCGTGATGAGCCTTTATTCCTCTTCACCTGACCTTGAAGACCTGTGCGAACTTGGCATAGACTATATTTACGATGGTGCGAAGAACCCGTTTGACGGGAGCCAGTTTAACATTACAGCAATTCAACAAGCAGGCAACACCGAGATCATCTACCAGGATGGTGGTGTTTCAATCTACAAGATTTGCGATTGAGATTCGAGCACGGAGGTTTTTCTGAACATCTGCATTGTGACCCAGCAATATAAAAACGTTATCAGCGGTGTTGGATTGCATGCCAATAACCTGACTAATGCCCTGTTGGATGAGGGTCACAAGATAACGTTATTGCTGCCTGAAGATCAGGCAACACAAAACACTTCACCCCGACTAACTATTGTGACTGTTAAAAAGCCGCGCTTCAGTAAAAGTCAGGCAAGATGGTTATCGCTGAGTTTCTCTTTTAATGCTGCCCTAAAGAAATTGGAATCAAAGAACAAGTATGATCTGATCCATTTTACTGATGCCCGGGAATCCTTTTTTTGCAAAACTCGTGCACCAATGATCGGACACGTTAACGACACCTATTCTGCGGAATTGAAGCAGCCACTTGAATATAAGAAGAATTATCCAGATTGGCTGTTTCGCTGGCTGTATTATTCCACTGTACATTTCCTTGAATCTCGCAAACTTCAGCGTTTAAAACTCGTGGTTGCCAATAGCCAATTTACCGCAGACACTGTTGTCAAAACCTATCCCAAAACTAAATCCAAAGTCAGGCTTTGCTATAAGAGTGTTGATGTAGAGAAATACCGCAAAATATTCCACGACCGGAAAGCAATAACTTCTGATGATGATCAACCGGTGATTCTTTTCGTTGGGAGTAATATGCATAGAAAGGGTGTGCCCGATTTAATCGATGCGGCACCTGGGGTGATCAAAGTGTATCCTCAAGCAAAGTTCATCATCGTCGGGAACGATAAATCAGCAGACCGGTTGAAGCAACTTTGCCATGATCTCAAGGTCGAAAAGAATTTTGAATTTGCCGGATGGCAATCTCAAACGGACTTGCTTAGTTACTATAAGCAAGCAACAGTTTTTGTGATGCCTTCGTTGACCGAAGCACTTGGTGTGACGTTTTTGGAAGCAATGGCTGCTGGTGTGCCTGTGATTGGAACAAATGTTGGAGGTATTCCAGAGATAATTGAGCACGGTTTCAATGGGCTGCTTGTCCCGGTAGAATCACCAATGGCCATTTCAGAAGCAATCAATCGATTGTTGGCAGACGAACAATTAAGGACACAGCTTGAAGATAATGCTCGAATTACGCTCAACAAGTTTGATGTTACCAGTATGATGGAATGCACCTTCAGGTTATATCGCGAAGTGGTTGAAAACTAAAAGCTCAGATCTGGGTCTTCAAAACCTCAATAATATTTTCTTGAACTATCGACTTTAATAATTCGCTGTTAGAGGAATTCTGATATGTTGCCAAAGCTCCTGTTGCCAATTGCGTTCTTAGTGTATTATCGTGATAGAGGATGCTGATGGCATCTGCGAGTGCAGTTGGATTGTTCATTTCGCAGAAAAAAGAATCAACCTTGTGGGTCAACAACTCACGGTTTGCCGAATTATCACCAACAATAACAGGTTTTCCCATGGCAATCATCTGGAAAACCTTACCAGGAATAACCCTGCAAGCTTTGGCACTTGCCCTAAAATGCCCACCAAGGCAAATGAGGGAATCCTGGATTTCAAGCGGAAGTTGCTCAATTGATACGGGCGGAGACAATTCAATGTTATCCATGCGTTTTTCTTGGACGGCTTTTTGAATTTTCCCGAATTCAGAGCCTTCACCAATAATCTTAAATTTTATGGAAGTTTCTGCTCGAAGCAATTCTGCTGCCTCGACCACCACATCAACACCATGCAAAGGCAGGTATGAACAGTAGTAAAGCACCGTGCAACTTTCAGTTCTTTCGGGAAGGGGGTGAAACAACGATTCGTCACAACCAACAAACACCCTCTTCATTTTCGAAAGTCGAATGCCAAATTCCTCGTGGAAGTATTCTGCCTGAGCGAAGGTGTCCACGAAAATCAGATTGGCTTTCTTGCCACTTTGCTTATCCAGATTGAATAACAACCTGGAAAGGAGTGACTTGTTGCTAGTCAATTGACGATCTTCTACCAAGGTGTCATAAGCTGATACAAACATGTCCAGAATCATTGGTTTTCTGACAAATGGAGCAATCATTTGGGTAAGCAGCTGTCCGAAGAAACCGATGAAGATAAAATCGAAATCCCTTTTAATCAACTTTGGGATTAATTGCAGAAAGCCGCGTAAACTCTGCCAGAGAATAAATCGGACGCCCCCTTTGTACACATTCGCATTTTGGGAGCCGATGATAGTTGTTTGGCTGATGTCTTGAATCGCCGAAATCGTCAGATCATTTCTGGGATAATTTACTTCTCTACCTGCTACAAATATCGACTTTAGCATTTACCCTTTCATATACCTGATTACAGCTCAGTTTGGTAGTATCTTCTTCTGAGATTATAATCTTTATGATGGCTAATGAGACACCTCTTGTTGTGGTTGTGATTGCGAACTGGAATTTGCGCAAAGACCTACTCGAATGTTTACAATCCATATACGAGACCGATTATACGCGTATGCATGTAATCGTCGTTGATAACAACTCAACCGACGATTCTGTTACGTCCGTCAAACGGCAGTTTCCACAAGCACAACTGATTGAGAGAAGTGAAAATGGTGGTTATGCTGTCGCACTCAACGATGGGATCCGGGCAGGGGCTGTCCTTGACCCGGAATTTTTTCTAGTACTCAACAATGACACGTTAGTTCCACCTGACACTCTGGGCAAATTAGTTGAAGTGATGCTTTCAGACAGTCGTATTGCTATCGTTGCTCCGAAGATCGTTTATCACGAGCATCCTGAGAGAATATTCAGTCTTGGTGATCGATTGTATTCCTGGCTGCCGTTACCCATTCGTATTGGCAGAAAAGCCTATGACCGGCCGGAGTATTCAAAAACGCTGGAATTTGATTATCTTTTTGGTTGCGCATTGCTGATCCGTACAGATAGCCTAAAACAGGTCGGGTTATTCGACACTTCGTTTTTTATGTACTACGAAGATGCGGACCTTTGCCGTCGAATGAGGGATAAAGGCTGGAAGAACGTTCGTGTCGGTTCAGCCATTATCCGTCACAAAGCTTCACTGAGTTCGAAATTAGTATCAGAAAAAATGGTTTACCTCAGGGCACGGAACCGGTCTTGGTTTTATCGCCGTTATCGGCATGGACCTCATCCGATATTAACATTTTTTGCTTTGTTACTTGGATCGATAAAAACGGTATTTACATACTTGTTTACCGGTAAAAAATCGCGAATCCGCCCTTATGTTAGTGGCACGCTGGATGGCTTGAAGCAACCCGTCCCGAGGCTCACTGATGCCAACTGGAATTTATGATGGAGAAAATGGAATTTTTCCAGGCTGAGTTTAACTTTGAGAAAGCAAGCATTGAGGATTGCACCATCCTGGACTGTGATTCACTAGCGCTTCCCGGAATGTCTTTGTGCTGGAAGGTCTCTTCGCCATTGGTAAGCATACAAAGACTATCCGATTGGACGGTGTTTTTGTGGGGCTCAGCCAGGTATAAATCCGAAAGCAAATCCAGCCGCAAGGTATCTCAAGAAATGGTTGTGAGTTTATCCCAGGGCGAAAGTTTGCGCTCTTGTTTGATAAAACTTGAAGGAAGTTTTGGCGTTCTTGCATGGAACGAAAAAGAATCCCGCCTGGTTTTTGCCACTGATCCGATTGGGATGACAAAGGTTTATTACGCCGAAGATCGTGGAAAAGTCGTGATCTCATCCCATGCCCATCGTGTTGCCAGGAGACTTGGCAACCTGACCGTTTCGGGCGATGGGATTTCTCTTCTGTTTTCAGTAAAAGGCATTCCAGCTCCCTACACGGTGTTTGACAATGTTTCAGTACTAAAACCATCCGAACTAGTGAGCGTCACGAAGTATGAAAAGAAAAGCGAGGAGTATTGGTCTATTCTCGACAGCGTAAAACCATTCCACGGCTCATTGGAAGATGCCCAGGGTGAATTGCAGACCCTTCTGGAAAGGAGTTTGCTGAAAATATGTTCTGGCAGCAACGAGCCGCTTGGTATTGCCTTGAGCAGCGGCGTGGATTCAGCCATACTGGCCGCATTGATGGTGAGGGCAGGCATACCCGTGCTGGGGCTGACAGTTGGTTACGATCCTCTTACTAGATACGATGAAACAAAAGCCGCAATCGAAAACGCGCAGCGAATAGGGCTTCCGATCGAGATGGTCAGAGTCTCTGAAGAAGATATAGCAGGTATTATTGATTTCACAACTCAATGCCTGCCAGAACCG
>JAQVUC010000051.1 GCA_028699715.1 Anaerolineaceae bacterium
CAAGCACTTTTCGGGGAGGAATGGTTTTCAACCTGGCTAACAATTCAGCGGAGTTTTTGGGGGGATTGAGCGAGTGAATAAACTTCAGCGGAACTGAAACAATTTGCGCTGCCTCCTCCAGGGTGGGACGGTACTCGACTGGTACGCGTGAACGCACCCCCGCAGCCCAGGAAGCGCGCACGCTATAGCGCTCCGGCTCGTGTAAGATCCTCAGGCTGATGAATAGGTCATAAGCCGTGCCGATATCCCAGTGAATTTTTGTTTTTACTTTTTCATCCATGACCGCACCTCCGCAGATATATATCTATTCTATTAGATAATAGTCTAAAGTCAAGTCAGGCTGTTTCTTGCAGGTTGTGATAGGGACTATATGGATTGGCCGAGGATCAAGATCAATTTCTGCAAGTCTTCTGGATTTTTAACTACGGTAGGAACAGTGTGGTGGATTATGGCAGGCTTTTCTTTTGTTGCCCTTTGAGTTGGACCACCAGGACGGCTGCCAGCATCAGGGCTGAACCGAACCATTCGCGTCCGCTGAGCCTTTCCCCTAGAAAGATCATGCCGCTGATCAACGCAAAAATTGCTTCCAGGCTCAGTATCAAAGCACTGAGTGCCGGATCAACTTTGCTTTGTCCAAAGACCTGAAGGGTGAAGGCTAACCCCACGGCCACGAAGCCGGAATATAACAAGGGGAGGATGGCGGATGAGTTCTGGATCATGCCCTGGTTTTCAACCAAAAGAGAAACCACAAGTGCTGTCACTGCAGTAAACAAAAACTGGCCAAAAGCCAGGGACAGGCTGTCCGTTTTTTGGCTGTAGTGATCCAGGGCTAAAATTTGCAGCGCCCAAAACACGGTTCCAAGCAGCAAGAAAACATCGCCTGCCTGGATGGTCAGTCTTTCACTAATCGACAAAAAGTAAACCCCGGTCAAAGCCAGAAGGACCCCGATCCAAACCCAGCGGTTGCTCTTTTTACCAAAAAACATGGCGATGACCGGCACCAAAACCAGGTATAACGAAGTCAGGAAGCCGGCTTTGGAGGCAGTGCTGGTCATGATCCCCAGCTGCTGAAAGCTTGTCCCAAAAAACAAGAAGACGCCAGCCACCAGACCAGGTAAAACTTTTTCTTTGAACCAGGTTGAACCCAATTTGGATTCAGGTTCAGCAAATTTACTTTTTTTATGTCTGAGAAGCAGGAAGGGCAACAGGACCAGGCAGCCCAGGAAGAAACGCAGGGCTACAAAAGCAAAGGGCTGCATCCCCTCCATGGCCTTGCGTTGGGCAACGAAACCCGTACCCCAGATGACCGCTGTCAAAAGCAGCAAA
Organism: Anaerolineaceae bacterium; assembly: GCA_028699715.1. Taxonomy (GTDB): domain Bacteria; phylum Chloroflexota; class Anaerolineae; order Anaerolineales; family Anaerolineaceae; genus Mesolinea. Next base: position 1,327 of record JAQVUC010000051.1, read on the forward strand.
GCTTCACCGGAAATTTTTTGATACCAGGATTTTTCTTTATCCATCGCAAGGATTATAGTCTGAAGTTCGGCTCAAAAGTGCTTTTCAGGGCTTCTCGGGTAAAATTCAATCAAGCAGGAGAGCGAGCAAAGTGACAAAAGAAAAAAAACAACCGGAATTAGCTGATCATATCTTCGGAGATCTCGATAAATCTCCAAAAAATTTACGCTATCACCGCCAACGGGTTCTGGGCGTACATCATTGGGATCAGGTCAAACAACTACAAGCCAAAGACGGCTATGAACTTGCCTTTACATCCAGCACACACAGCCAACTTTCTGTTCAATCTCTCACTTTGGAATGGAGTGATGATGATTGGGCTACCCGGCAGGAACTCGCTTTTGAAAAGACCGAATTAATGTGGGACACGCTGACCTGGGGTTGGCTGCAAAACTGGCAAGCCCAGCTGCAGGTTCAACCCGAAAAGCTGATCCGTTATTACGTGAAGGCTAAGTTAAGCAACGGTCAAACGATTTATGCTGATAACCAGGCAAAAACAGAAAAGCAAGCCACGCAGTTTGCCCAATGGTTGAGCCCCGCCAACGTTGCGCCAGCCTGGTCCAAAACCGCCCGCATCTATCAAATCTACCTCGACCGCTTCAACCCCGGCAGCGGCTCGGATTGGCTGCAGACGGAGGACGTCACCAAACACTTTGGCGGGACTCTGCGCGGTGTGATCGAAAAATTGGATTACATCCGTGAGCTTGGTTTCAACACGATTTGGCTGACGCCCATTTTCCGCAGCCCATCTCATCACGGCTACGACAGCAGTGATTACACCCAAATTGAGCCGCAAATCGGGACCGAAGCAGATTTAGAGGAACTGGTCACAAAGGCTCATCAACGTGGTTTAAGAATTCTCCTCGACTTTGTAGCCAATCACTGCTCTGACCAGCACCCTGTCTTTCAGAAAGAATTGAAGGGGTCCGAAGCGCCACAGACGTCATGGTTCCGCTGGCAGAAGTGGCCGGAGAAATATGCCTGTTTTTTCAAGGTCAAAAGCATGCCCGAATTTGATTTGAGTTACGGCAGCCCTGCCCGGACGCATCTGTTAGAGGTCGCTCAAAAATGGTTGCGCTTTGGGGTGGATGGCTACCGGCTGGACTATGCCAACGGGCCGGAGCGTGATTTTTGGGTCGATTTTCAACGCGCCTGCCTGCAGGTCCACCCCCTCTGCTGGACTTTTGGGGAGGTGGTGGCGCCCGTGGATGAGCTGCTTCAGTTTTCCGGCAGCATGCACGGCACGCTCGACTTTCTCACCTGCCAGGCTTTGAGAGAGACCTTTGCCAGAGGGATCTGGTCCGCTTCGCGCCTGGCGAGTTATTTGGAGACTTCCCTTCAGGCCTTCCCGCAGGCCTATAGCCGGCCAAGCTTTATTGACAATCACGACATGAACCGTTTCTTTTTTACGGCCGGGGAGAACAAAGCCGCGCTGCATGCCGCTTTGACCCTGCTTTTCCTGCTGCCCCAGCCTCCCCTCCTTTACTACGGTACCGAAGTACCGCTTTCACAAATGAAATCAATTCACGATCATGATTCAGTCGGTTTTGATGTTTCGCGCCTGGCAATGGATTGGGATGAAGAAAAGGATCCTAAAAGCAGAATTTTGATCCGTTCGCTTTCAAAGTTCAGAGAAGAAAACGCCTGGCTGGCTGAAGCACATTGGGAGACATCATCCTTCAGCAGGGACGGAACCCGGGCAACCATGGAAGTTTCAAGAGATGGTCACAAACTGCGGGTCACAATCCTCCAGGACAAGAACAAGCCGTTGGTATTCTTTCAAGTTGATCCGCGTTGATATTGCAAGAATACGAGCTCGTCGCCTTTCTTCAATCAAATCTTTCAAAAACATTGAAATCCAGCCAATTAAGCCAGGCTTCCTTATTTAATTGTGCGTTTTTTATAAATAGTTAATGCAATAGTCATTACAAATACTCGATAATTCATCTTATTTCCCCTATAATTAGATTAATTAATAATAAAAAATAAGAGGATGAAAGGAAATAAACTATGAGTAAAAAATTAGATCTTTATTTAGCAAATCTGGCAGTAAATTATGTAAAACTTCACAATTTGCACTGGAATGTGGTTGGAAGAGGTTTCAAACAAGTTCACGAGTATCTTGAGGAAATGTACGACGAAACCACCGAGAGTTTCGATGAAGTTGCTGAATACCAGAAAATGGTTGGCGAATTCCCCAAAGCTTCCCTCAAGGACTATATGGAAATTGCTACCATCAAAGAACTAGAAAGCAAAGATTACGCCATTGAAGACGCTCTGAAAATTGCTGTTGACGATCTGAAGCTTATGCGCGATCTGGCTACCGAAATTCGTAATGAAGCCGATGAAAAAGGCGAATTCACCTTGGTTGCCCTGATGGAAGGCGAAGTTGAAGCTCAACACAAGCACATCTGGTTCATCGAATCCATGCTCAAATAAGCATGATTTCGAATCAATCAGTGAAAAATTATTGACTAAAAATGAATGGAGCCCTAGGGCTCCATTTTTTTATCAATATCAGGCAATATGGATTAATTGATGCAAGAATTTAAGCGATTCAACCACAACCATCACCTTGCCAGGCTAAAAATATTCATGAAATATATCAGATGTTGAGTTACACAGCCACAGTTGGATTGACTCAAATACTTGACATGAAAAGTAACAAATTAATACATGGTATAGAAAAAAGGAGATTTACGCTATGGACGCAATAACAATGACAGAATTAAAAAAATTCTTAGTCGGAGGTTCTGACTGGCATATTTCCCTTTATATGCCAACTCATAAAGCGGGTCAGGAGACAGAACAAGATCCAATTCGCTTCAAGAATTTACTCCAGGAAACAGAGGCGCGTTTACTAGCCAAGGGTCTTCGCACACCGGATGTGCAGGAGATACTTGAACCAGCTCAGCGTCTGTTACAGGAACCGGACTTCTGGCGACACCAAAGCCACGGATTGGCTGTGTTTTTTACACCAGATAATTTTTATTTTTATCGCCTGCCACTACATTTTGAAGAATTGGTTATGATCTCGCGCCGTTTTTATATCAAGCCCTTACTTCCGTTATTTGCTAGCGATGGGCATTTTTATATCCTGGCGCTAAGTCAAAATCAAGTCAGATTGCTGGAAGGCACACGGGACACAATCGATGAGATAGATCTGGGTAGTATGCCTGAAAGCATAACTGAGGCACTACAATACGAGCGCTTTCACAAACATTTACAGTTTCATACCGGGACTTCATCTGATGGAACAGGCGATCGACCAGGGGGCTTTCATGGACATGACCCTAGTGACGATGATAAAAATATGCTTTTACGTTGGTTCCACAAGATTGACGACGAGCTACCCAATTTACTTGTTGGCAGACAATCTCCTATAGTGCTATCGGGTGTTGAATATCTTTTTCCACTATACAAAGAGGCAAACTCCTATCCTCATGTCCTGGAGGAAGGGATTCCTGGCAACCCTGAGCAGTTAAGACCGGAAGAACTCCAAGCTCGAGCCTGGCCACTGGTTCAACCATTCTTCATGCAAGCAGAAGAACAAGCTGCCGAACAATATTATCATTTATCTGCCACCAAAAAAACGACAACCGACGTAAAAGAAGCGGTTCGGGCATCGTATCACGGACGGACGGATGTTCTATTTGTTGCCCTCGGAGTTCAAGTATGGGGCAATTTTGATCCAAGCAGCAATACAGTTCACATTAATCAGACACCTGAGCCCAATGATGAGGATTTGCTTGATTTGGCAGCCATGCAGACCATTCTGAATGGAGGAACCGTCTATGCTGTTGAGCCAGAACAGGTACCAGATAACGCCGCTCTTGCAGCCGTGTTTCGCTATTGAGAGTAGATACTAAGATTGTCAAAATAATAGGAACATTACTTCTGTCGGCAGGCAGGATTCTCCCAATCCACGACTGGGAAGCCTTTAGTAGTTGCACAATACATAAAATGGAGCCCGAGGGCTCCATTTTATGTATTTCCACATTTTTTTATCAAAATTTATAAATACTTGTAAAAAAAAATAAAGTGCTACAATGATGGAAGGAAGACAAAAGACGATTTCTATCCAAAGGAGCTGGAAGTGAACAAAGAAATCTTGAGTCTGGCACTATTTTTCACCCTCTTAATCTCTGGTTGCACTTCCCAATTGCCTTCAACCGACGTGGTGCCAACTGAAACTGTTGAATTTTTGGAACCTGTTCAACCAATAGAGAGCCCAACAACTGCCAACACCTCTACGCTGCCTGCGACGGAAGAAATATTCCCTCCAACACCAGAAATCACACCTTCAGAAACAGAGGAAACAAATCGATTTACTTACTATTTCGACCAAAACGAAATTGAACAGTACTGTTTAGAGTTTCCTCAAATGCATATCTACAAGCCAATGGATATAGGCAATCGATACCTTGTTGCCGTATCAGAGCAGAATAACGTTTCTGCTGTTTCCCCAGAAGATGGCATTTTGAGATCCTTATTTACACCAGAGTTCCAAAATGGTCATCTTATTTTAAATAATGTTGATTTTGATAATCCCTGGTACACGTATATGGTCGTAGATTCACCCAGTGAAACCGGGGATTGGAACTTACATGTAGTGAATTTGGAAGAAAATACCAATACAATTATTGCGAATAAAGGACAAAATAACTCTCTTTCATTTAATACGTATACTTCACTTGACTCTGACACACTTTACTTATCAACCTCAATCTTTGATGGAAAGGATATTTTGTCCAGCCAACTCTTTGCCTTTGACTTAGTTTCCAATAAGGCGGAATTGCTGATTGATAGTCAAGACAAGCAAGCCTTTATGTCAAACATCGCGGCATCAAGTGGATATATTGTGATAGAAAACGATGTTCCCAAGGAACCCACCCACGGATTAACCCTGTTTGACGTTTCAAAACGAACTTGGGTTGAACTTCCTCAGAACAGTCCTGCCAGTATCCCAGACATGGAATTTCCATATATTGTCTGGAAGAATAATGAAAGATACGAACAGCCCACAAGTTTTACAATTTTCAATCTTGAGACTGGGATTTCAAGAATGGTAACTGTTTCAGGCAGGGATTCTGAAGACATATCAATTTCTGATGGCTTTGCAATCACACAGGCTTCGACAGGCGTGGATTTATCAAGAAACTCTATCATGCTTTATCCCATCGAAAACGAATCTGTGTATGCTATCCAGGTTTACATTGATGAGATCCGTACCCTGGATGCCTATGTTGATAACGGTAATGTGATTTGGAGTTTTACAACTCTGGCTGATGCTTTCGAGTATTCAAGTTTTCTTTGTAAGGTTCCACTGGAAACGGTGATGTCAGAAGCCGTAGAGGGGTTAGAAGATTAGATTTTTTACTTTCTCATTTGAATAATGCCTTCGAGTACATAAAATTCTGCTAAAAAACCTGCGCTGACTGGTATACTTTTCATGCTATGTCACTACTTACCGCGCAGAATTTGGGACGCTCTTTTGGTCCGGTGGATATTTTCGAAGATATCAATCTTTCGATCCCCCACCAGGCTCGCATTGCCATCGTGGGAACCAACGGAGTGGGGAAAACGACCCTGCTGAG
>JAQVUC010000052.1 GCA_028699715.1 Anaerolineaceae bacterium
CGGGAAGCCGCAATTATCCAGCGCATGGCCAAAGTTACTCGGCGTTCTGGCGCGACTTCCATCGGCACCTGATAGGTAGCACCGCCGATACGTCGGGGGCGGACTTCCATCATAGGGCTGACATTCTTCAAAGCGGTTTCAAAGACTTCCATACCATCTTTACCAGTTTTTTCGCTGATCATATCGATCGCGTTGTAAACATGGCGGGTAACAGTGCTCTTTTTACCGTTGAGCATGATGCGATTGATCATCATCTGAAGGTGAACGCTGTTGAAGCGCACATCAGGTGTGGTCTTTCGTTTTTCCGGTTTATATCTTCTTGCCATAATTGCTCCTCAATTTACAACAACCAGGTTGGCAGCTTACTGCCAGATCTGGACGCCGTTATGCAAATTAGCTTTCAGCGCGTTTGGCGCCGTATTTAGAACGGGCGCGTTTGCGATCGGCAACACCAGTGCTGTCCAAAGTACCGCGAACGATGTGATATCGCACACCGGGCAGATCCTTGACCCTGCCACCGCGTACCAAAACGACACTGTGTTCCTGCAACTGGTGACCTTCACCAGGAATGTAGGCAGTGACTTCGATACCGTTGGAAAGGCGGACACGAGCAATCTTGCGCAGAGCGGAATTCGGTTTTTTTGGGGTCATCGTACGAACGATGGTGCACACACCACGCTTCTGGGGAGCTCCCTTGGGTTGGCGTGTTCGGCGTTGTTTTTCCGAATTCAACGTAAATTGCAAGGCTGGTGACTTGCTTTTTTGATTTTTAGACTTGCGACCTTTTCTAACCAGTTGGTTTATTGTTGGCACTTTTTTGCCTCCGTACTACATATAAACTTTCAATTATTCATTAATCAAGGCCATCTAACTTTCGGATGGCCTTAGCTTCCGACACTATTGACAGGCACAGGAAATTCTCCCTGCCCATCAGGGATGAGGCATTATTCTATCACGCCTCTGCTCGATAAGTCAAGACACACTTCTCAAAGAATTGAAGATATCAGTGCCCTGATCCAACAGACCTGTTGGAACGCGATTTCGATGTCCGCGTTCTTCATCTTTTCCAAATTTGACCACTTCCCCGTCTTCCATGATGGCTTCAACAGCCAGGCTGAGAGATTGCAGTTCTTTCACCAAAACACGGAAGGCAGCCGGGATACCAGGAGCTTCAATGGTCTTTCTTTGAACAATGGATTCATAGGTGGAGGTACGCCCGGCCACATCATCAGATTTGACCGTGAGCATCTCCTGCAAGGTATAAGCGGCTCCATAAGCCTCAAGCGCCCAAACTTCCATTTCACCAAAGCGCTGACCGCCGAATTGGGCTTTACCACCCAAAGGCTGTGGCGTCACCAGGCTGTATGGGCCGGTTGAACGGGCATGCACTTTGTCTTCAACCAGGAGGTGAAGCTTGAGCATGGTCATAACACCGATGGTAACAGGTTGATCATAAAGATCGCCTGTACGTCCGTCGCGGACCAGCTGCTTGCCCAAAGTTGGGATGGGTCTGCCGGTTTCGAGCATGATCTGCCTGGCTTTAACTTCGATTTCCTGAAGCTCAAGCTCGCGATCGATTTCATAACCGTGCTTCTTGGCCCACAAGATCAGACAGGCTTTGACAGCGTTGTCATCCTGTGTCTTGCGATCCGCCACAGAAATGTTATCTTCCGGGAAAGAGGTAATGCTAGCCGGGTCAAATCCTTCGCTCTCGAGCCATTCAGACATGGCCACACGACGAGCCAGGATTTCGTTTTCCTTGATCGCGAAAAGGTCATAATCTTTCTCTGCAAGAATTTCTTCCAGATAGAGTAAGCGCACTTCGTTGTCATCCTGGATCATTTCAGGATCGAATTCAAGCGTTTGCAGCCATTCCCAGCCTTTTTCAGCGGTAACGCGCCAGGCTTCGTCGATCATCCAGGCTCGCACCAGTTCAGCTTCAATCTCTGCTTCAGTCGCGCCGTCAAAGACGGGTGTGACCGCGCGGAAACCAAGGCTGCGGGCAGCCCACCCTAACTCGGCTTCCAAAACCTGGCCAATATTCATACGACCAGGGATGCCCAGCGGGTTGAGAATGATATCGATGGGGGTTCCATCTTCCAGAAAGGGCATGTCTTCCACCGGCAATACCATGGAGACACAACCTTTGTTACCATGACGTCCAGCCATTTTATCGCCGGCGGTGATTTTGCGGCGTTGAGCCACAGAAACACGGACCATCTTGTCCACGCCAGCGCTTAGATCGCTATTTTCTTCACGGGTAAATACTTTGACATCGACCACGATACCGCGCTCGCCGTGAGGCATGCGCAGGGAGGTGTCTTTGACGTCTCTGGATTTTTCGCCAAAAATGGCACGCAGCAAGCGCTCTTCCGGAGTCAGCTCTTTTTCACCTTTCGGGGTGATCTTGCCAACCAAAATATCATTGGGGCCGACTTCAGCGCCAATGCGGATGATGCCACTTTCGTCCAGATCGCGAATGGTATCCTCACCAACGTTGGGAATTTCACGCGTGATTTCTTCCGGACCAAGCTTGGTGTCACGGGCTTCCAATTCGTATTTTTCGATGTGGATGCTGGTGTAGCGGTCGTCTTCAACCAGGCGCTCAGAAATCAGAATAGCGTCTTCAAAGTTGAAACCTTCCCAGGGCAGGAAAGCAATCAGAACGTTTTGACCCAAAGCCAATTTACCATCCTGGGTTGAGGAGGAATCGACGATGACGTCGCCCTTGTGAACCAGCTGACCTTTGACAACTGCTGGGCGCTGGTCGATACAGGTGGATTGATTGGAACGCTGATACTTGCGCAGCTTGTGGATCTTCAGGTCGCCGCTCTTCTGTTTCAGGACCAAAGAGTCGCCTGTCACTGAAAGTACTTCACCATCTTCTTCAGCAATTACAACCTGACCTGAATCGGCTACAGCCACGCCTTCCATACCAGTCGAAACAATGGGTACTTCGGGGTGCAGCAAGGGAACAGCCTGGGTCTGCATGTTGGAACCCATCAGAGCGCGGCTGGCATCGTCGTGCTCGAGGAAGGGGATCAAACCAGCGGAAATACCCACAACCTGGTTGGGAGCCACGTCGATGAAATCGATATATTCATAATCGTAGATAGCAAACTGATTATGGAAGCGGCAGCTGTTGCGGCGGATGAATTCGTTATATTCGTTTACCGGAGCATTCGCCTGGGCGATGACGTATTTGTCTTCGCGGTCAGCGCTCATGTAAACATATTCGTCACTCACAAAAGGTCGAACCAAAACCTCTTCAATACCGAGGGCTTTGATTTTCTTGGCCATGGCAGGCGTGACGCGGGTTTCGGTTTCGTAAACAATTTTGTCCGTCTTGGGATCAACAATGTTTTGGCGCAGCAGGTGGTCAACCAAATTTGGGTCGTCACCCTTCAATGCGCGATAAACTTTGCGGTAAGGTGTTTCAATAAAACCGTACTCGTTGACCGAGGCATAAGTTGCCAAACGACCAATCAAACCGATGTTTGGACCTTCAGGAGTCTCAATCGGGCAAATACGACCGTAATGCGAGAAGTGAACGTCACGCACGTCAAAGCCGGCTCGTTCACGGCGCAAACCGCCAGGACCAAGGGCTGAAACAGTGCGTTTGTGGCGCAGTTCGGAAAGCGGATTGGTTTCTTCCATGAATTGAGAAAGCTGGCTGGAGCCAAAGAATTCCCGCAAAGAAGCAACCAGAGGTCGGATGTTGACCAGGCTGACTGGAGAAGCGGAGGTGTTTTGCTCACGAATGGACATGCGCTCTTTAATGACGCGTTCCATGCGGCGCAGACCAACACGCAGTTTGTTCTGGATCAGCTCACCCACGGTTTTCACACGGCGGTTGCCCAAATGATCGATGTCATCAGGGGGGATGACGCCGTTGTTGATCTGGATCATGTGGCGGATCAGACGAATGATGTCGTGCTTGGTGATCATGCGGTGGCTCATTGGAACCACGTCCTGCAGATCCAACTTCTGGTTCAACTTGTAGCGACCGACATTTTCAAGGTCATAATGACGCGGATCAAAAATCTGTTCAGCAACATAAGCGCGGGCGTTATCCAACTGGGGAGGTTCGCCTGGACGCAGTCTTTTGTAGAACTCGATCAAAGCCGCTTCACTGACCGAGTTATAGACGCTTAGGTCGTATTCCGGTTCCTGATTAAAGGAAGATTCGATGTAAAGGTGTTCTTCGTTGGTGTCAACATCCTTGAAAAGAGCCAGAATTTCTTCATCCGAGCCGGTCTTCAAGGGGTTTTCAGGCAGACCGTCATCCACAGCCGCCAAAGCACGCAAAAATACCGTGATCGGCACTGTGCGTTTGCGGTTGAATTTCAGGATGATGAAATCGTTCTTGCGGGTTTCAAATTCCATCCAGGCACCACGATCCGGGATCAGCTTGGCGGTGGACATCATACGACCGGTCGAACGGTCAAGCTCTGCTTCAAAGTAGACACCAGGTGAACGGATCAGCTGGGAAACAACCACGCGTTCGGTGCCGTTAATAATGAAGGTACCCTTGGGGGTCATTTCAGGGAAATCACCAAGGAACAAATCGTGCTTGATCTTATCGCTGCTCTCAGCTCCATCTAATAAAACGGAAACGTACAGCGGACAAGCATATGTCAAATCTCGTTCAAGACATTCTTCAATCGTGTTCTTGGGTTCTTCAAACCAGTATTGCAGGTCAAATTCTTTTGCCGTGGGGGTGTCACTGGGGAAGTGCAGCCTCAGGTCATTACCATAAGAAACGATGGGAGAAATTTCATTGAACAAACTACCCAAACCCTCAGCCTTCAGGCGTTGGAAAGAATCAAGTTGTACCTGAATAAGTTGAGGTAAGCCAAGTCCCACAGGGATACGTGCATAATTTTTGGGTGTCATCAGGTCAGTCATTCACATCTCCTAACGTGATAAAAGCGTGGGGCAAGCTGCGATCCACGCATTCATAACTATTTAAGCGCAATATTTTAGTATACGGCAATTTAACTACTAAGTCAATATCTAAAACAGACCAAAACCATCTTAAATCTTGTTGAGTAAAGTAAACAATAATTATACCTCAATACCATCCTATTAAAGAAGGAAAAGTTAGCCAAATTTTATCCATGGAATTCCGGTACTGCAGGATTCAGCAAAATGTGTGCAAAATAATCAAGTCGACTGGTGATTGAGGTATCTGCTGGCTCCCCAATTTCTCTCTAAATCACTTTTTCGGTTTTGCCAGCCAGGTTGCGTAGGTATTCCAACTGCCCGGCATGAAAAGACATGTGAAAGGTCAAAAAGAGAACCGTGGCGCCATTGGTCCCGGACCAACCCGGCTGGGCAAAGAAAGCCAGGTCTTGCGCGTCTAGTGTTTGTGCTGCCAGCTTGCTCAGGGCAATAAAATCTGTTTTGATCTGCTCAAGTTCGGGCAGACCAGGCTCGTCACTTAAGACCGGCTGGCTGTTTCGCTCAAAGCGTTCGTAACCCTGGTAACCTTCCGGCTCTGTTCCACCCATGGTCTGGATCAGATCTTTCATGCTCACAACCATATGTCCCAGCACCCAGAGCATGCAGTTGCCGCCCGGTTGCGGTTGGATCAGCAAATCCTGCCGGCTCAGACCTTCTGTCTGGACATCCACAATCCATTCCCAGGTTTCAAATAAAGTTTTGAAGTCTTCTTTGGTGATCATCAGCACGTCTCCTTGGTAAGGCTTAGTAAAGTATAAGGGCAAATTTAATGAGTTTCCAGCTTTGCCTACCCTTTATTTCTGATCGGGTTTCTGTTACACAAAGGTTTTATTTCTACGAATTTCGTGGTATCTTATTAACAGATAACACGGGGAGCCCTTAGGCTGAGAGGGACCACCAGGTCCGACCCGCAACACCTGATCCGGATCATACCGGCGGAGGGATGCAAACAAAACCACTCAGCAGCCCTCCCCGCGGAGGGTTTTTTATGCAAAATTACACTCGCGCAATTCTGTTTGCCAATGGAGACTGTCCCGGTAAGCTGGAATTGCAAATTTCTGAGAAAGATTATCTGATCGCGGTTGATGGGGGCTTGCTTAACATGCTTAAACTAGGGCTACAGCCTCACTTACTGATCGGCGATTTGGATTCGATCTCAGCAGCTGACCTCCACCAATGTCAGCAAGCTGGAGTTGAGATCCTGCGCTTTAGCCCCCAAAAAAATGAAACCGATCTCGAACTTGCTCTTCTTGAAGCTATCAAACGGGAATTTCCCCAAATACTCCTAACCTGTGCCCTTGGCGGGCGACTTGACCATACTTTAGGCAATCTTTCCATTCTGGCCATGCCAGAATCCAAGGGCCTTCAAATTTCCATCCTGGATGGCCAGACCTCAGTCTATCTGGTGCGCGACCAACTCCACTTAGAGACAACTCAAGGCGATCTGGTCTCCCTGATCCCCGCCGGAACAGAAGTCCAGGGCATCCACACCGACGGGTTGCGATACCCGCTTGAGAATGAAAAGCTCGACCCCTGGAAAACCCGCGGACTCAGCAACATCGCGCTTGGAGAGAGAGTAAGTGTTTATTTAAAATCCGGTCAGCTGTATGTATTCCACATTTCAACAAAAACAAACACAGAAGAAAAGGAACAAGATGAATAAAAAATTAGTACCCGTTCTCTTTGTCCTGGCTCTGCTTCTGGCTGCTTGCCAACCCACCGTCAGTGACACTCCAACAGCAGAAATAGAAATTCTGACCGTCCTCACGCATGACAGCTTTTCAATCAGCAAAGAGCTGGTTGAGCAGTTTGAAACAGACAATAAGGCTCAACTGAACTTTATCCAGGGCGGTGACACCGGCTCAGCGCTGAACCGACTGATCCTGACGTCCATTGGCAGTGAGACTCCTGAAGCCGATGTGTTTTACGGTCTGGACAACACCTTCCTCTCCCGCGCGCTGGAGCAGGACC
>JAQVUC010000053.1 GCA_028699715.1 Anaerolineaceae bacterium
CTACGACATCGTTGCCGCCGAGCACATCATCATGATAGTGCTTCTTGCAGCCTGCTTTAGCGCGATCTTCTGGAATGTTTTGGCCTGGATTTTGGGCATCCCCAGCAGTTCCTCACACGCAATCATTGGCGGCCTGATTGGCGCCGTGGTGGTGAAAGCCGGATTCAAGGTTTTACTCGTCAAAGGCATCACCAAGATCCTGATTGGCTTGTTTGCCTCACCGATCATTGGTTTTGTGGCTGGTGTTATCATCGCCAACATCGTATATCTTCTTTCTTGGAAAGCAACACCAAAGATCAACGGCGTCTTTAAGAAACTGCAGGTGATCACATCTTTAGGGCTGGCTCTCAGCCATGGTACCAACGACGCCCAGAAAACGATGGGTATCATCACCCTCGGTCTGGTCATCACAGGCTTTCAATCCACCTTCCACGTGCCGAACTGGGTGGTGCTGGCATGCGCGGCCGCAATTGCCCTCGGAACCGCCCTTGGCGGCTGGCAACTGATCAAAACTCTTGGCTCAAAGTTCTACAAAATTCGCCCAGTCCACGGCTTTTCCTCGCAGATCACATCCGCGATTGTCATCATTGCCGCTTCCCTGCTTGGGAGCCCCGTCAGTACAACCCAGGTGGTGAGTTCTTCCATCATGGGTGTTGGCGCAGCTGAACGCATGAGCAAAGTGCGTTGGGGCGTGGCTGGCGAGATTGCGATTGCCTGGGTCATTACCATTCCGGCAACCATGCTGGTAGGAGGGTTGTTTTACTGGCTCTTTCAAAACGCGATCCCAGCGATTTTGGCGCTATTTTGATCGTAAGAGACAGTCAGTTAAACCGCATTTAGCTTGAGCCAGTTGCTCGCATTTATAACAATTTTGTAATTTCTTGGAGAAGCGCATGGAAAAAACTGAAAAACACTACGATGTAATTTTTGCAGGTAACTACACCAAAGATACCATCATCACACCAGCAGGTACCAACCAGATTGACGGCGGGGGTATGAATTATGCCGCCCATGCCGGCAAGGCGCTTGGGCTTCGCGGCGCGGTGGTAACCCGCCTGGCAAAAGAAGATCAACATGTGGTGGAGATGCTGCGCGCGGATGGAATCGATTGCTATCCCGTCTATAGCCCGTCTTCAACGCTGATGACCCTGGAATACAAAACGCTTGATGTAGATAAACGCGAACTCTACGTGACTCACACCGCTGGAACCATCCATCCTGAACATTTAGATGGTCTAACGGCACGCGCGATTGCGGTCAGCCCAAGCATTCGCGGGGAAGTCGAACCCGCTTTTTTCCACGCCCTGCGTTTGCGCAAGGGTGTCCTGCTTGCTGTGGACGTCCAGGGCTTTGTGAGAGTGCTGCGCGGGCAGGACCTGGTCTATGAACCCTGGGATGAAATGGCAGAGGTTCTCTCGGATCTGGATATCTTGAAATCCGACGCCATGGAAGCCGAATATCTGACCGGTGAAACAGACATCGAAAAAGCGGCTGCCTTTTATGTGCAGCAAGGTGCCAGAGAAATCCTGCTGACCCACGCAACCGGCGTCCTGGTGCACGCGGATGGTCAAAATCACCACTACGAATTCCACTCCAAGAGCATGGATGGTCGCAGTGGCAGAGGAGATACTTGCCTGGGCTCTTATGTCAGCGCGCGCCTCTCTCTCCCGCCCCACGAGGCTGGAAAATATGCCGCTGCTGTCACCAGTATGAAAGTGGAAAAATTGGGCGTTTTCGACCGGACTATCACCGAGGTGGAAGACTTCATTGCAAAATATTACGCTTAGATTCAGTTTCGAGGAACAAGCAGCCAGGGTGGCTCAACTCACACAAGTTTCTGTGGAGGGATACCCTGCTCTCTGGGAGCAAATGCTCGCGCAATGGCGGACTGCTCAAAGCGATGCTGCCTGGTTGACTTACAGCGCCAATTACCTCCTCCACACTGCTGGCGTCCGCTGGGCATTAGACCCACTCTCCCTTTTTTCGCGCCTCTCCCTGCCGAATACTCTGAATTTCGCCAAAGATCTGGCTCCTTTGGACGCTGTAGTTTTGTCCCACAGGCATGCCGATCACCTTGATCTTGAACTGTTGTCTGAACTTGTTGACCTTCCAATTTTGTGGATCGTGCCTGGCTTTTTGCTGGAGGACTTGAAAACCATCTTTCGGAACAAAACACCCAGGGTCATCCTGCCGCGTGCGGGAAATCCAATAAAAATTAAGAATCTCACATTGACACCCTTCAAGGGTCTGCACTTCAGGGACGGACATGGAGTGCCAGAGATGGGCTACCTGGCAGAATTCTCCGGCAAAAGATGGGCTTTCCCCGGGGATACCCGCGTTTTCCCAGCCCAAAGCCTGACCAAACTTGGCCGCCTGGATGGGGTCTTCGCGCACCTCTGGCTTGGAAAAAAGTGCGCCCTCCATGAAACGCCTCCCCTGCTTGAAGAATTTTGCCACTTTTTCACTGAGCCCGCGCCCCGCCGGCTTGTGGTCACACACATGCACGAAATAGCACGCAAGCCTGACGATTTTTGGGATGCCAGCCACTTCTCGCAGGTGTACGCGAAATGCCAGGAACTAAAGCCCGAAGTTTTGGTCACCCCTGCCTGGATGGGGATGTCTGTTGAGCTCTAAAATCTAATAAACGCGAATTCTCTGGTGTTAGCAACTCGAATATTCCTGAACCTGATGTCTGCATTGGGAGAAACGCAGGTCCAAAGTAGTGCTTTTATTGAAGAAAGTGATACCATTTCAGCACACGCATTTATCCATGCATTTTGCAGGCCGGAACCGGTCCAGAAAGGTGAATTATGTCTAAAAGATTAAAGACTGCACTTATTGGAGGGGCATTACTGGGAATTATCTGTGTTGTTGGGGCATATCTGCGTTCGGGGGGAACAGCCTCACCAACTGTCGTTTTCGCTCTATGGTTCAACCGGGTCATCATCGGTCTGGCTGTAGGAGCTCCCTGGAGCACCACAAGCAGAAATAAATCCTTGCTGCGTGGGCGAGCAATTAGACTTTAAGCTCTGGTTGTGTAGTCTAAGAAATTGATACAATAAATTAACTAGACAGGCGTTACAGATTAAGGAATATAACTTAGTCTGTAACGCCAGTGAATAGAGAGTAATGCATATTATTTGGAAATCAACTAAACGATTATCACTTGCGTGGCTAATTGCGACCTTTGTCTACACGACAGCCTTATTCTTTTCAATCAATTATTCAAGTAAGGATAGCTTGGTTTTATATCCGATTCAACCATATATCTTTGGTTCCGAACCGGTAGATTTGTTCTTCCCTTTATTTGTGACTATCCCATTCGTCTGGCCAATATACTTTTTGAGAAAAGACAACTTTCTTGAATATGTATCCATGCGGATCAAGCTCAATAAGTATCTGGTCTTTCAAGCATTTGCCTCTCTGGCTCTATGCTTTGTGATGGCGCTGTTGGTGAATTATTCAGGTTTTCTATTCTCTTTGCGTATGGCAAATATCTCCACTGGCGTGCAAGGACCTACCCTGACTGGCTATATTTTGGGTGAGATGCAATTGTTGGATCCACTCAAATTTGGATTGCTTTGGAGTTTCTACAAAGCCGTGATCGGATTGCTGATTTGTTCGCTCGGGATAATCTTTGCTTATTACGTTAAGAACCTGTTTCTGATGTTCTTAGCGCCCTTCGCCCTGATTTCTTTAGAAAACTTTATAACCGGCGTTACCGGTTTAGCCAGGTTCAGTTTTACTACTACATATGTCCTCAACCGCCTTAGCCCCAGTGTTATGCTGCCAAAAAACCTTCTCGTCGGACTAACCATTTTCGTCGGATTGACTATTGTCATTCAAAGAGCTCTTGTTCACCATGAACAGCAAAATTATTAAGTCAAAGGTCATCAATCTCTTCCTGTCAAACAAAGCGCTTTTGTCCTTGAATTTTTGTGTGCTTTGTTACGTTGCAGGTTCTGCCAGGGTAACAGCAATCACCTATCAATTGGGGTTATTCGACTACGCACTGTTTGTTCTGGTGGATCATTATTACGTTTTGTACTGCCTGTTGCCGATTATGCTTTTGGTTATTACCAAGCACCTCCGTAGCTTGAGTGACATTGAAAGAATAAGATATCGCAACACGAACCAAATGATGCGGGTTGAGATTTTATCTTTTACCGCTTGGTTTATATTCTACTTATTCTCAAGTCTCCTGATTGTCTTGCTGATTGGCTTGCCAACTTTCAAACCGAATGTTTTCGCCGGGAACTTTGGAGGTAGCAGTCACAATGAAGTATTGCTCCTCTTAGGTGAGTACGCAGCCTTTTCGAAGATTCCAATAATATCTATTCTTGTAGCCCTGCTTTATTATGGTTTTGGATTTACAACCTTGACCGCAATCTTATCCTTGATCAACAATAAAAAGGGGTCGCGGGAGAGTGTCAGTGCTGCTGTGGTCATCCTGGTGCTTACATTCATCGGCTTTCATACATCATTGTCAGAAAAATTACCCATCCTGTTTTTATGTAATTACATCATCTTTCACCGCGGGCTTTTCATGAATGGACTGCCTTCGTTCCTCCTGACCGTTCTCACCGGATTAGGGATAATCCTTTTTGCACTGGGTTACAGACCACCAACAATTGCAAGGAACTCACTCCTTAGCGAATTAACGATTTCCAGAAAGATGAAGCAAATTATTTTTCTTTTTATCAGCGGTCTGGTTTTGATTGAATACTTCCAGTTGGTTTATGAAGGAAACTCTAACATCCGGGATCTAGCAATCCGGTTCTTGTTAGGCACAAACACGGATTTCCAATCTTTCATCGGTTGGATCAAGATTTGCCTAATTTACTTTTCACCGCTCTTTTTCGTGGGAGTTTCAATATCGAAAATTAAGCAGTATCAGGAATTGCCAATTTTTATGCGTTTTGAAAGCATTGCTAATTTGCGGTGGAACATCCTCCGGCAATACGCGGCCTTTGTTCTTCAATGTGCAGGATTTATTGCTGTTTTCCTTACCATTCTATTCATATTTGGGAAAAATTCCTCTCCCATGTCTGTGGCATTATATGAATCCTTCGGCATTCAACTTACCATACCTCATTTCATCGGAAACATCTTTGTTTTTATTATCACCATGCTGTTCAACCTTGCGCTTTTTCTGATGATCAGTCAGGTAGCCAATGAAACAGTTGCTTTTTTAGGAATCATATCCTTGTCTTTTGTTAACTTGCTTGTGCCCGGCATTCATCTTTTCGAGATTAATCCAGGCATCCTGATATTCCTTGAAAACATGCGACAAGGAATGGATTGGCTTTTAATCAAAATTGCGCTCATGTTATGCGTTTCAATTGGATTTTTAATTTTCGTTAGGAGAAGGATTCATGCCAATCATTAGACTCACAGATGTATCAAAAAGGTTCAAAGAAAAAGTATTGTATGAAGATGTAAACCTATCTGTGGAAGAGGGCGCGTGTGTCGGGATTGTTGGTGCAAATGGCAGCGGTAAGAGCGTGCTCTTTAAATTGATTACTGGACTGGAATCAGCAGACACCGGCACAATCCATGTCAAAGGCAATCTCGTCGGCAAAGACCTGAACTTTCCGCAAGGAGTCGGCCTTTTTGTCAATCAGCCCGGATACATACAGTACTATGATGGTCTCACGAATCTGAAACTTCTCGCCGAAATTCAAAACAAGGTAGGGGAGGATACGATCCGGTCGTTTATGCTCAGAGTCCACTTGGACCCGGACGATAAGACAAAAGTAGCAAACTACTCTGCAGGCATGAAACAAAAATTAGGGATTGCTCAGGCCATTATGGAAGGTCAGGATATTGTTCTGCTTGACGAACCCTTTAATGCTCTCGACTATCAAACCAATAATGATGTAATGGAAATATTAGTGGACTTGAAGGGTCAGGGAAAAACCCTTTTAATGACCTCTCATCAACATGGTTACTTGGAAAAACTGTGTGATCATCTCTTTTTAATTGCGGATAAGAAATTAGTGGTATTTGACGAGGAAGTAAAGAGGAAGTACTTCTTGATCTAGTTTTTTTTCGTTGAATTCTAAATCATTTACTTGCTCAGCATAGGAAAAGAATCCAGGTAGTGAAATAAATATATAACAACTTTTCTTGCCTTGGTACATAAAAAAGAGACTCTGCTTCCCAGGTAGACATTTATGCTTACATAAAAGAGAGAAAGATATTAATAAAAACAGCAAAGAAATCCTTCCGCGATAGTAATACACCTTGTATCACAATCTGGTAATGAGAAAGGAATTTAACGCGGATTTAACATAGGTCTGTCTATAATGTGCTTAGACAATTTCTTCTGATTCATATATAAATGTATAGCAATGATTGAAAGGAGAAATTAATGGAAAAAAGTAGAGTTAGGCTGGTAATGGTCCTGACTATCTGTGCCATCGTAATCGGCGTTCTCGGTATCGGAATGGCTTATGTTGTTTTTGGCGGTGGGTTTGTCGGGAGAGGATACTGGGCGTGGGAAACAATCCCAGGCTTAATGGCAAAATCCACATATCAGCACCGGAGTTCATATCATTCCGCATCAGCACAGGTGGGGTCGGGCTCGAATGTCTATCAACATGAGCCACCTAATGTGCAAGCGACTGCAACTGCTAGAGGCGTTGGTACCACCAGTGCTTGGTGCAACAATCAGTAGTTTAGAGTAAATGACGAAGAGACTGATAGTGTAGATGAAATTGTCATTGGAATAAAGTTCAGGATGATGAAAAAGCTCGAAGAAACGAACATATTTTCTGTCTTAGTTGTAGTGTTGTTGATTCTACAAATAGCATTAACTTCCGTTCAAATCATTAAGTTAAATCAATATGTTGCGCTAACTTTAGGGCCCACAAAGGCATCCCTTGAAAACCAAGATATCGAGTTTGTGGAGGCTATTCCAATAAG
>JAQVUC010000054.1 GCA_028699715.1 Anaerolineaceae bacterium
ACCGGGTCGATTGTTTTCCAATCAAAGCCAACCCGTTTGGCACGCTGCTGGATCTGATCAGCCTGGGTCAAGGCTGGCAGGGCGTTAGGGATGCCGTCCAACATGCTTTTGCGTTCCTGTCCGTTACTTTTGCGTTCTTCCGCTTTGATCTGCTCCCAGTTGTTCAAGACATTATCAACAGAATCGACCTGAACATCTTTGAAAACGTGCGGGTGGCGGCGGATAATTTTCTCACTTATCGCGGCGACCACGTCGGTCATGTTAAAGTCTTGTTCTTCCGTTGCTATCTGGGTGTGCAGGAGGATTTGCAGCAGCAAATCGCCCAACTCTTCTTTCAGGTGTTCCGGGCTTTCTTCATCCAGAGCTTCCAGAACTTCGTAACTCTCCTGCAGTAGATAAGGGCGCAAACTCAAATGGGTTTGATCTCTGTCCCAGGGGCAGCCATCGGGAGCACGCAGCCGGGCAATGATTTGCTGGAAGTCCTCAAAGCCGCGCCCATTTTCCCGGGCGGGCAGATAGAGGGTGGTCATCATGCTGATGTGCACAGATTGATCCAGCATGTATAGAGGGATTTCTTCAATCATTTCATCCGGCAGTCCGGCGTTATGGATCAATTTGACCGGATATTCATCCGGGTAGTTGTTCATCAGGGTCAGTTTGAGATCGCTGGCTTCCAGACCAGGCACAATTTGAGAGATAAGAGCAGGCATAGAAGCCGGGAAGAAGGGCACTTCCAGTCCAGCCAGGTAAAGCGCGTCTGCCAGAACCATTTTTGGATGCGGATCTATACCCAGAGCCGAACACACCGGCTCAAGAAAGCTCAGCCCATCGATCACTCTGACAGCGATATCTGTGCCTTCAATTTTTTCCAGCAATTGACTGACGGTTTGCTCGGCAATGAAGGGGCTCCCCGGTACAGCGTAAGTAATACCCTCATTTTCTTTAGCCAATTGCATCAATTTGTCGGGGATCAGGTCAAGTACAGTTTCAGTTTCTTCTTGATCAGAGAGAATGTCAAAACTAAAGACTTCAATCCCTTCCGGCAGCTCAGAAAATACCGGATGAAAGCGCGTGCGCGCCCAGATTTGCTGGCATTGTGTCAGCCAATCCCAGGCTTCCTTGGTGAGGCTGCCCGTCCCTGCTGGTCCCAATCCAACGATCGTGATACCCTTGAATCCCATAACTTTTTGATTTCCCATCTTTCTACGAATAAAGGCTGTCCGGTAAAAAGGACAGCCTTTTGATTGTAACGCAAATCTTGTTTCTTCCGCCCAACACAGAGTGTTGGCAGAAAAGGAACCACACTAACGCTTTGTGTAAGTGGGGGCCTTGCGGGCTCGTTTGAGACCTGGCTTCTTGCGTTCCTTAACACGGGCATCGCGGGTCAATAAACCATGCTCACGCATTACGGGACGTAGGTTTTCATCCATTGAGACCAAGGCGCGCGCCAAACCAAGCTTGACAGCGTCACGTTGACCGCTAATGCCGCCGCCTTCAACTTTTACAGTCACATCAAAGGAAGTGGCAGGTTTTCCGCTGGCTTCGATGGGGCCCAAAATAGCGGTCGCGTCACCTAAGCGGGGGAAATAGTCAGTAAGTTCTTTGTCATTGACAGTGAAAACGCCAGTGCCTTCGAACAGTCTTACGCGGGCTGTGCTTTCTTTGCGACGACCAATTGCTTCAATATATTGTGCCATATTTCCTCTTTATTACTCTAAGACCAAAGGTTGGGGGTTCTGAGCCTGATGGGGATGTTCAGGGCCCGCATAAACCTTCAGATTATCCAGGTAGCGTTGGGTGTTGCGGTTCTTGGGCAGCATACCTCTGACTGCAAGACTAATGATGCGGTCAGGATGGGTTTCGAGCTGCCGGGTGAATTCCACCACATGCAAACCACCGGGATATCCGGAGTGACGATAATATTTTTTCTCTTCAATACGGGTTGGATTCACAGCAATTTTCTCTGCGTTGATCACAACCACATGATCACCCAAAACGACACCAGGGGTATAGTCAGGGCGGTGTTTGCCAATGAGTACTTCTGCGATTCTGGTCGCAAGGCGGCCAAGGGTTTTACCGGTGGCATCCACCAGGTACCACTCGCCGGTAACTTGTCCTTTAGGAACGTATGTTTTATCCACTTTAAACTTCTCCGTTTTCAAAATACATACCCTGGCCATCCAGCCTGGGCAAACTATTTTCATTACTATCCTCAGCGTAGCGCACTTCTGTCAATGTCAGACCTCTTGCCGGTGCCAGGGCATCAAAGCCTGAAGTACCAGTTTCAAGTGCCTGCCTGATAATTTCGGGCTGTGCTTGTTCAAAGCCCACTTTTACCAGTACATAAACGATTCGCCGCACCATGTGGTAAAGAAAGGCGTTTCCAGTGATGGAAAATTCCATCATGTCTTCGTCAACCTTCTGCCAAAGG
This sequence comes from Anaerolineaceae bacterium, assembly GCA_028699715.1. GTDB lineage: Bacteria > Chloroflexota > Anaerolineae > Anaerolineales > Anaerolineaceae > Mesolinea. Next base: position 2,432 of record JAQVUC010000054.1, read on the forward strand.
GCATTCTCAATTCGTCGAATGGTGCTGCCTCCTTCAGTCATGGCTCTGCCAAATGCTCTGAAGTCGTGCTCACCAATCAGGTTCTGGGCAGCCCGGTTCATTAATTCAAGATCCGGAGCTGAATCCAATCGCCAGGCAAATCGGTCCCTTATGGGGTCGCGGGCAAGTTGCCAGTACAGACGGTAGCGATAACTGCGGGCAAGGGCGTCGTAACGGGGGTGGAAGCGCGCTCCTGTCTGCTCCAGTCTCTGAACCTGGATATCATTCGGCAGATTGGCATTCAGCGCCTTCAGTAATTTGAAATCGCCGTGTTTCCAGTCAAACTGGAAGGCGATCACCTGAGCGCTGGCGTGCACACCAGTATCGGTTCGTCCAGCAGTCAGGATACTCCTGCCCTGCCAGCCAATTGACCTCAGAGCATCTTCAAAAACGCCCTGGACACTGGTTTTGTTTTTCTGCCGCTGAAAGCCGCTGTACTGCGTGCCTTCGTATGCGAGGATAAGTTTGTAATGTGCCATGCCTTTCTAACTTTCTGGAAAGGCCTCTTTACTTCATTTCGCGCGATTATTCCGAGACCAGCTCAAGCACGACCATCTCAGCGTTGTCACCGAGTCTGGGTCCGAGTTTCAGCAGGCGGGTATACCCACCCTTGCGGGAGGTAAAGCGCGGAGCAATATCATCAAATAATTTCTTAACCACATCGGCGCTGGCATTGCCTAGTACGGCTGCAGCCTGACGTCGGGCGTTTACTTTGGCGACTTCATCAGCCTTTTGGGCGTTCTTTGCCAGGGTGATCAGTTTTTCAGCTTCAGGCTGAATTGACTTGGCCTTGGCAAGGGTCGTCTGAATTCTTTCATGTTCAAATAATTGTTTTATCATCGTCTTGCGCATGGAGGTACGGTGACCCATACTGCGGTTGAGACGATATCCTTTGATCTGGTGCCGCATTACTCTTTCTCCACTTCTTCTTCCAAATAGCCTTTTTCGATCATCTTATCCATCAGCTCTGTCAGGCTTTTCTCTCCAAAATTGCGGATGGAAAGCATTGCGCTTTCACCTTTGTCCAGGAGCTCGATCACATCACCAACCGTCGTGATTCCGGTGCGTTTGAGGGAATTGAAAACGCGAACGCCCAAATCCAGTGCTTCGATCGGTGTTTCGATCAAATCTCTGTTGACGACTGGTTGTTCAACTTCTTTGGCTTCCATCGGCTTGGTCAGCATTTCTTCACTTGTACCGCTGATGATGCTCAGTTGGCGCATGAGGATGCGAGATGACTCAATCAAAGCCTTTTCAGGTGATACTGTTCCGTCTGTCCAGATTTCGAGTGTAAGGCGGTCATAATCTGTACTGTGACCAACACGGGCACTGGTAACTTCCCAGTTTACACGTCGGACAGGCGAAAAGATTGCATCTACAGGTAAGACACCAATTGCCAGGCGGTCCGAACGGTCAGTCGCGGGGATATACCCTCGACCAGTTTCCACAGTCATATCCATTTCAACATGCGCTTTGTTTTCGTTGATGCTGAAGAGATACAAATCAGGGTTGATGATCTCAACTTCTGGGGGACAGACAATATCAGCACCAGTAATGGTGCCAACGCCATTTACTTCCAGGTGAATACTTGCGGAATCAACATTATGCAGCTTAAAGCGCAGTAATTTGATTTGCAACATGACCTGGATCACATCCTCGCGAACACCTTCAATTGTGCTGAACTCATGCATTACATCAGTGAAGTGTACGGATGTGACAGCGGCACCTTCCAATGAAGAAAGCAGGATGCGTCGCAGGGCGTTCCCGAGGGTCACGCCAAAACCGCGCTCCAGGGGACTGATGGAGAATTTTCCATAATTCCGGAGCTCTTCGGTTCGCTCTACTTTTGGTGATACCATTTCCATAATTCTTGTCACGGTTTACCTCTAATCAGTCTAACGATCAGGAAAGACTGTACTAGTCTTCTGATTAGCGAGAATAGTATTCAACGATCAATTGTTCGTTGAGGTTACCATCAATTTCAGAGCGCTCTGGGGTACGCAGCATGCGACCGGACAGATTATTCAAATCGCGTGCCAACCAGGTGGGCACTGTGCGCCCTTCAGCTTCTTCACGCAAGTGCTTGAAGTAAGCGTTTTCCTTGGAAGATTCGCGAACACTGATGACATCATCCACTGTGATTCCGTATGAAGGGATATCAGCCCGGCGACCATTGACCAAAAAATGACCATGGGTTACCAGGATACGTGCCTGCGCACGGCTGGCTGCAAAGCCTAAGCGATAGACGATGTTTGCCAAACGAGTTTCAAGAATGGTCAACAGGTTGGTACCAGTTTGACCACGCATTGCGACTGCCTGGCCGTAAAAACGACGAAACTGACGTTCATAAATACCATAGACCCGGCGGGCTTTCTGTTTTGCGCGCAGCTGTTTGCCATAGTCGGATTGACGACCAGGTCGGGCTGCGTTCATTTTGCCATGCATGCCAGGGGCATAGGGTCTTTTTTCAAATGCGCACTTGGGGGTGTAACAGCGGGCTCCCTTGAGGAACAGCTTCTCACCTTCACGGCGGCATAATCGACAAACTGCATCTGTATATCTTGCCATAATACCTTAATCCTTTTTTCTTGTACTACACGCGGCGTTTCTTTGGAGGCCTGCAACCGTTATGGGGCACGGGGGTCAAGTCAGTGATTTTGATCACTTTCAAGCCTAATGCCTGGACGGCGCGAATGGCAGCTTCCCGACCGGGGCCGGGGCCTTTGACAAACAGTTCCACTTCTTGCATACCCATTTGCTGGGCAACTTTGATGGTCTGTTCTGTAGCCATTCTGGCAGCAAAAGGTGTGCTTTTGCGGGAACCTTTAAAACCAGCTGAACCGGAGCTGCCCCAGCAAACAGTGTTGCCCTGGAGATCAGTCACCGTCACAATGGTGTTATTAAAGGACGCATAAACATGGACCTGTCCTGTTGAAATCTGGCGTTTGACTTTGCGGGAACCCGTAGTTCGTCGCGCTGTACGTGCTTGTTTTGCCATAGTTCTTCCTCACTCAATCTTTCAAATACGACTTTTGTTCAACCAGGTTGCCGCTGGGGAGAAAGGGAACCCCACCCACTGAACCATAAAGTCAGTATATTGATCTTATTTCTTGGTTGCTCCGCGACGGCGACCGCGTCCAGCCACTGTACGTTTGGGACCCTTGCGCGTGCGAGCGTTGGTGCGGGTGTTTTGCCCGCGTACTGGCAGGTTTCGGCGGTGGCGTAAGCCACGATAACAGCCGATTTCGACCAGACGCTTGATGTTCATTTGAACTTCACGACGCAGGTCACCTTCCACAGTTATGTTCTGACCGATATATTCACGGAGTTTTGTTACCTCGTCCTCTGGCAGATCCTTTACACGAATGTCAGGATCCACGCCAGTAGCGTCCAAAATCCGATCAGCTACTTTAGGGCCGATACCGTAAATGTATCGCAGGCCAATCTGAATGCGCTTATTGCGCGGGAGGTCAACACCTTCAATACGTGCCATATTCTTTTACCTTATCCTTGTCGCTGTTTGTGTCTTGGGTTTGTGCAAATTACGTACAATCGACCTTCTCGTTTGACGATCTTGCACTTGTTACAGCGCTTTTTAATTGAAGCTGATACTTTCATCAGTCAGTCTCCTTCTTCTATCCGCAAAGTTCCTATTATATATGTTTCTCTCGCTCTTAGCAAGGCTTTTCTATAAACTCGTCAGTACTAAGGGACCGTCTTTGGTTACGGCGATCGTATTTTCCTGATGAGCGGTCAAGCCTCCGTTGCGGGATACTACCGTCCATTGATCATCCAAAACCCTGGTTTGACGTGTGCCAACCAGGACCATGGGTTCAATCGCAATTGTCATTCCTTCACGAAGAAGGAATCCAGTTCCACGCTGACCATAATTGGGCAATTGTGGATCTTCGTGCATTTCTCTGCCAACCCCATGCCCGGTATAGGTATGGGTGCAGTAATAACCTTCACTATTGACGTACTCTTCCACCGCGGCACCAACATCACCGCTGTGATTGCCGGGCACCATCAAAGCAGTAGCAATTTCCAGAGCTTTAGCGGTCACATCGATCAGGTGCTGCGCCTTGCGGGAAATTTCTCCCACACCGACGGTAAAAGCGGCGTCGCCAACAAAGCCTTGATAGACAGTCCCACAATCCACTGAAATGATATCGCCTTCCACAAGTTTGCGGTTGCCTGGAATGCCGTGCACCAATACTTCATTAATGCTGGTGCAAATGCTGCCAGGGAAAGGCACACCATTGCCGGGGTCATAGTCTTTGAACGGAGAATAAACACCGTGCTGGTGCTGAAAGCTTACACTCCCAAACCTTACCTTTACCATGAGTCGTATCAATCCGTTCCAGCGTAAGGAACGGATAGGAAAAAAGAAATTTTACGAGGACATTACACTGAGTTACAATACGGCTTT
>JAQVUC010000055.1 GCA_028699715.1 Anaerolineaceae bacterium
CGGTAATTTCTTTTTCAGGCATCCGGATTTGTTCGACGGGATGATCGCCTTGAGCGGCCTGTTCCAGCTGGAAATGTTCATTGGCGATTTTGTCAACGAAGATGTGTACTTCAACTCTCCGCTGCTCTACCTGCCGGGGCTGACGGATGAATGGTATCTCAAACGCTATCGCGAAAGCGAGATCATCATCTGCGTTGGGCAGGGCGCCTGGGAAGACGCCATGCTGGCAGATGCCAGAGCCATGGAGGCGTTTCTGGCAGAAAAACAAATCCCTGCCTGGGTGGATTATTGGGGATACGATGTCAATCATGACTGGCCCTGGTGGCGCAGGCAGCTGCCTTACTTTTTAGGAAAATTACTTGAAAAATAAAGCTTACCTTCTTTTAATTCAGCGGGAAGAATAAAAGCCTCCCATTTCCAAATCCCAGGGTTAAAAAATATAAGCGGTCTGTTTGACCGCTTATTTAGGCTTGGGTGAAAAGGATCAATAGCGTTCGATCAGTTGCACAAAAGCATCAATGACCGACTGCAAAAAAGCAAGCGTGTCTTCATTGGTGATTTTGCCTTCTTCGTTGAGCAGTTTATGTGTCTGACTGATGTATGCTTCAGGCTGTTGAACCGTCGGCATATTCAGGAAGGTCAGTATTTGGCGCAAGTGATGATTGGCGCCAAAACCCGAGAGAAGGCCGGGAGACTGGCTGACGATCAGCGCGGGTTTGGCCGACCATACGTTTTGACCATAAGGGCGTGAGCCCACATCCAAGGCGTTTTTCAACGCGGCGGGGATGGTACGGTTGTGCTCAGGTGTCACAAAGAGCACCGCGTCAGCGGCCTTGATGTCCTCACGGAAGGAAGCGTAGACCTCTGGGCTGTCTGCCGTCTCATAATCCTGATTGTAAAGGGGTAAGTGATCGATTTTGATAAATTCAGCATCATACCCTTCAGGAAGAAGACCGACCAAATTATCAGCAAGCCTTTGGCTCAACGAATTTGTGCGAATGGATCCAACTACAACTGCAATTTTTTTGTTCATTAGTTACCTCGTTTGTATTTTATAATTTCTTGCTTAACTATCGTATTTTTTACTCACTATCGCAAGGCTTCGTATAAGCTTAGTCGTCTATGTATAATCTTTCTAACCCCAAAAAAGCATTTTTGAGGAAAAAATTTGATAATTAAGAAGCTTTTGTAAAATCGGAAGAATTGAACAGGAAAGACTAAGATAAATCAACCAAAACAGACTTAAAAAATTCAGCCAACTAAGTAGCGGATTGGCTTTGTGGTTGTGATTCGAATTAAACCGTTAATATCTGCGTGGCGGCTGCTGAAGCGGTGGATGCCAGGGACTGGGTCATGCCGTAACGGGCATGGGCGATTTGGTTAGCCCCTGCTTCCCCTCGCAATTGCATCGCGGCTTCCACTACCTGGCAGACACCGGAAGCCCCTAGCGGGAAGCCCCGCGCCTTATGACCACCCATAGTCGCTACCGGTAGCGTGCCCTTATGTGTCAGTGAGCCATCGCTAGCGAGCTTCCAACCCTCCCCGCGGGCTGCAAAACCGGCTGCTTCCAAAGAAAGCAGGGCGTGCAAGGTGGTATTGTCAGAATACTCAAAAAAGTCCAGCTCAGACAAACCGATGCCCGCTTTGAGCAAAGCTTGCTGAACGGATACCGCGGCCGCTTCAAAAAAGAGTGGATCCGGGCGGTCATGCAGGGCGATACGGTCGGTGCTAAATGAGGAACTGATCAGCCGGACGACCGCGTGCTCAAGTTTCCTGGGGAGGTTCTCGCGTCTTGTCAGGATCAGCGCTGCCGCGCCGTCTGCGTTGGGGGCAACATCATAAAGACCGAATGCGCCCGTCTCAGGAATGGAAGCATTGTAGCTTTTCTGATTGATTGCCCGGCGTAACATGGCTTTGGGGTTGTTGACCGCGTTATTGTGAGCAATCATTGGAAAATTTGCCAGCGCTTCCCGCGGAAATTGGTAGTCATACAGGTAGCGTTGGAAAAGTAAAGCAGCCTGCCCAACAGTAGTTAAGCCCTCAGAAGCTTCAAAGTCCGCGTCCAGACCGGTGGAAAGCAGCCTGTTTTCCAGACCTGTACCGACGATGTCTGTCAACTTTTCAACGCCAATCACCGCTGCAGTATCCACCATGCCAGAGCGTATGGCGTTGTAGGCCAGGTAGATAGCAGCCCCGCCGGATGCTTCAGCCGCTTCAGTGGTGTACCCTTCGGCCTGATTTGCCAGGCCGCTGTACTCAGCGATCAAGGCCCCCAAATTGGCCTGATGCGAAGCGTTGGCAGCCAGCATATTACCGACGAACAGTGCCTGCGGTTGCAGCCCTTTGGCATCTTCCCGCGCTTCACTTAGAGCGCTTATAGCCAGATTGCGCAGGGAAACGTCCCAAAGTTCGCCAATTTGGGTTTGGCCTATGCCGACAATGAAAACTTCGTTGGTACGCTGCATTTTATCGGGTCACTATCTCGCCGCGATAGCGTAAATAGGTTGCATAGTCAATTTCGGTACGGCGGGCGATGTAATCTTGCGTTGAAAGAGCTTTGCCGCGTCTTTGGGCAAGCTCACGCCGGACTTTGATGACAAAGGAATCAGAACCCGCGCCAGACCCATAAGAAGTCATCAGGATCAGATCTCCCGCTTTGGCGACGTCCAGAATGGCGGTCAGTCCAATCATGGCCGCGCCTGAGTAAGTGTTGCCAATAATCGGTGAGAGCAATCCAGGTGCGATCTGTTCGGGCGTGAAACCCAGCATCTTGCCCATTCGTTGGGGGAATTTCGTGTTGGGTTGATGGAAAACAGCGTAAGCGAAATCCGCCGGTTTGAGCCCGGTTTCAGCCAGAATCGTGCGGGCGGATTGACCGACATGTTCAAAGTAGGCCGGCTCTCCGGTAAAACGCTGTCCATGCTCAGGGTAAACCTGATTTTCCCGGCGCCAAAAATCGGGTGTGTCAGAGACAAAACTATAAGCTGCCTCAATACTGGCGAACGATCCCTTTTGAGGACCAATAATGTAAGCAGCGCCCCCGCTGGCGGCAGTGTATTCCAACGCGTCGCCGGGTTTGCCCTGGGCTGTATCCATCCCAATCGCCAGGGCATAGTTGCCCATCCCTGAACCAACCAGGCCAATTGCGGCAACCATTGCTTCTGTGCCCGCCTTGCAGGCAAACTCCCAATCACCAGCCTGAATGTCGTTGGAAGCGCCAATTGCTTCGGCAACAACAGTGCCGCTGGGTTTGACGGCATAAGGGTGCGATTCGGAGCCCACCCATACCGCGCGTAAATCCTGCATGCTGATCTCTGAGCGCTTGAGCGCGTTTCGGGCGGCTTCGATGGACATGGTGATCACATCTTCATCCAACCCAGCCACGGCCTTTTCCTTTACCGGGAAACCTCCCGTGCTGCCCCAAACGCGGCCGATCTCTTTGGCCGGCAGGCGGTAGCGGGGGACGTAAGCCCCGTAGCCCACAATGCCGACTTTGATTTTCGGCAGAAGCAGTTTTCGTTTTTCGGGTTGGGAAACATGTTGATGTTCGCTCATTTTATACTTCCATTCCACTGCCCCAAAATTTCCAGGGCACGTGCTACATTAATGTTCTTTTCGGCAGCTAACTGGGCTGCCAGGGCATCCAACTGTTCGGGTTTAGCACCGGCAGATAAGGCGATCTGGCGGGCATGCAAGTTCATATGTCCGCGTTGGATGCCCTCTGTGGCAAGCGCGCGTAGAGCAGCCAGGTTTTGCGCCAGACCAACGGAGGCGATGATGCCACCCAATTCAGCGCTTGATTTTACGCCCATCAGTTTTAAGTTGGTTTTGGCGCTTGGGTGCGTCTGGGTGGCGCCGCCAACGATGCCCAAAGCCATTGGCAGTTCAATGAAGCCCAACAAATCACCATTTGATTCTTTGGACCAGGTACTCAGACTGCGGTAGAGCCCGGAGCGGGCGGCGTAAGCATGAGCGCCGGCTTCGACAGCGCGCCAGTCATTGGCGGTCGCCAGAACAACAGCGTCGATCCCGTTCATAATGCCCTTGTTGTGCGTTGCCGCGCGGTAGGGGTCCGCCTCCGCGAAAGCCCAGGCTTCAAGGATCCCATCCCGCACCTGTTCTCCGCTGTACTCGCCAAAAGCCAGATCCTGGCAGGTAAAACGGGCACGCGCCCAGGCCAGCCGCCTGTCAGCCAGGTTGGAAAGGATGCGCAAATGCACCCGTCCACCAACCAGTTCTTCAACAGGAGCAGCTAAAAACTCGAGCATCGAGTTGATCAGATTGGCACCCATGGCGTCTCTCACGTCAACACAGAGGTGGATGACCAAGAAGGAGCCGATTGGCGTCTCTTCCAACACGTGCACCTGCAGGTCGCGCGGACCACCGCCGTATTTGATCAGGCTGGGGTGGAAATCGCTGGCAGCCTGGAGCAACTCAGTTTTATGAGTCAGCACTGTTTCCGCCGCCTTACGGGGGTCTTCCAAATCCAAGACCTGGAGTTGACCGATCATTTCCTGGGAGCTCATGCCGGCCTCAAAGCCGCCGCCGTTCCGAGCCAATTTGGCCATAAACGAGACGCTGGCAACAACGGAAGGCTCTTCTATGACCATGGGGATCAAAACTTCACGTCCGTTGATCACAAAATTTTGGGCAATGCCCAACGGGAGGCTGTAAAGACCGACCACATTTTCGATCATGTGGTCTGCCATTTCAAGGCTTAAACCACCCTCAGCCTGGTAAGCGGCTACTTCCTCAGCGGAAAGGCCAGTCTTTTGAGCAAGCGTTTCGAGCCGCTCAGGGATGCTCTGTTGATAAAATTTCTTTGTCATAGGCATATCTAATTATAGTCAAGCCTAGTTATAGCAAGCAAGCTCTCTAAAAAACTATCAAACCTGATGCATTTTTAGGTTTTGTCTATATATAAGGTTAATTCAGCTGTAAAAAAAGCTTTTGGATATACTATTCTGTTGGAAGGTTGAGTGATGGCATATGACAGAAAATACTGAAGAAATTTATGATGTAATTATTATCGGCGGCGGTCCAGCTGGGGCGACGGCGGCAATTTATGCGGCCCGGTCCAATTTAAAAGTCGGCGTTTTAGACAAAGGATTGACTACCGGCGCTCTAGGCACCACCAGCAAAATAGCCAATTATCCCGGCTATGATGGTGAGATTGTCGGAGCGGAACTGCTGCAAATTATGCGCAAGCAGGCAGTTGGTTTTGGCGCTGAGTTCATTAACGACAAAGCCATCGGTACTGACCTGAGCAGCAACATAAGAATGGTGTTTGGCAATTTAGGCGTTTATTCCGCCCGCTCCATCATCGTGGCTACCGGTTCTTTGGGTCGCAGTAACCTGATCAAGGGTGAAACGGAACTACTGGGACGTGGCGTTTCTTATTGTGCTGTTTGTGACGCAGCTTTCTTTAAAGGCAGGGATGTTGCGGTGATCGGGAAAAGTGATGAAGCGGTTGAAGAAGCGCTTTATTTGGCTCGATTTGCCAGAACATTACACTTTTTTGCTCCAACTAGACAAATCAATGCTGGTGAAGAGGAGCTGAAAGAACTGCAGGAGACCGAAAACGTGGTCATGCATACAGGCAGTGTAGTCAAGGAAATTTTCGGCCAGGATAAAGTTGAAGGTGTGAGTTATTTGGACCGTGAGAATGGAAACGGCGATCAAAGTGTCGCAGTTGAAGGTGTCTTTGTCTATTTGCAGGGTGCCAAACCGATCACCGATTTCCTGCAAGGTCAGCTGCAAGTCCGGGATGAAGGTTGTATCAAAGTAGATCGGGAGAATCAGACCAGCATCCCCGGCGTTTATGCGGTTGGGGACGTCACTTGTACTTATGTGAAACAGGCCATCATCGCTGCTGGCGATGGCGCTATCGCTGCGGTCGCCGCAGAAAAATGGCTGCGCGGAAAGAGCAAAGCCACAGCAGACTGGGGATAAGCCAAACCTGTTCGCTTTTTTGTTAGTTAAATTTTAGTAGCTTAAACCCTCTTCGCAGAGGGTTTTTTAAAGCCCTGTTCCTCAAAATCAAAAGCGAGAGATTACGGGGATTAGACCACCTGTGTAAAAAAACGGTTTGGCATTGTAATTGGTGGGTTCATAATTGTGGACGAGTACTCAGGCAAAGCCTGAATAAGCGTGTAAAATAGTGCCATGCCAAAAGTAATTCCAGAAAATTTAGAAAAATCCGCCCAGCGCGGCGAACCCTCCCATGTCTGGCGGGCGGGACAGGAGCGCCGCTTGTCCATGTTAAAAGAAGCTGCCGGCAACCGCCTGCAGGGCAGGGTCTTTGTGGATGGCTGCGGCGTGGGTGCCTATCTGGCCAAGCTTGTCCCGATCTCCGATCAGGTTTACGGTTTGGATATCGAACTTCCCCGGGTCGAGCAAAGCCGCGCTTTCTCTCCTAACGTGGTTTGTGGTGCGGGCGAATTTCTTCCTTTCCTTTCTGATTCCATGGACCTGGTATTTAGCCATGAAGTGCTGGAGCATGTGCAGGATGATCAGCAAGCCATCCGGGAAATGGTGCGGGTATTGAAACCTGGCGGGAGGATCGTGCTCTTTTGCCCCAACCGTGGTTACCCTTTTGAGACCCACGGACATTATTGGAAGGGCGAATACCATTTTGGTAATACCCCTCTGATCAACTGGATGCCCAGAACCTGGCGGGATAAGCTGGCTCCGCATGTGCAGGTCTACACCCGGGCTGATTTGACGAGTCTCTTTGAGGGTCTACCGGTGCGCTTTGTGGAACGCAGAACTATCTTTGGCGCTTATGACAACATCATTGAACGCCGTCCAGCACTCGGCAAGCTGCTACGCGGAGTCCTGCAGTGGCTTGAAAAAACCCCCCT
>JAQVUC010000056.1 GCA_028699715.1 Anaerolineaceae bacterium
GCATATTGCGGTCCTGTCGTTCTTTCCAGATTCTGGCTAATTCACGCTACTGCAAAAGAAACGTGGTTTCTCTTTGGTACAACCTGTCTGCTGCTGCTTCTAGCTTTGATCAACATCCTGTTTCCCCACAAAACATCATGCGTCTGATCCTCATCATTCAGGAGGTCAATCCGATGGGGACACAAGCCGACTTGTCACAAAAAAGTGGCATTTGACAAGACTGCGATGAGATGCTATGATAATCGAGCGCACAACAAGAGCGTCCTGCTCGTGTGGCGGAACTGGCAGACGCAACGGACTTAAAATCCGTCGGACTTATCATCCGTGCCGGTTCGAGTCCGGCCACGAGCACCAAGAAATGCAACAGGCAGTGGGCGAATCGTCATTGTGTGGCAAACGACGCGGAGTAGAGCAGCTGGTAGCTTGTCGGGCTCATAACCCGGAGGTCGCAGGTTCGAATCCTGCCTCCGCACCCCAAATGTGTGATCAAACATATCGCACTGACAGGCCCAGAAACCGCAATGGTTTCTGGGTTTTTCATATCCGGAATTTTGCGAGGTATCTTTATGGAACATTCATTTAAGGGGCAATGGATTACTGATTCCAAAGGTGACAAAATTGCTTGATGCATATCGCAGGTGCTACGAAACAGATCATTTGCTGAGGAACCTTGACAAATGGTGCGTGGTTGAATGGCCAAAGAATTTTCAGCATGATAATGATGTGGATATAACGGAGGGAAAAGTTTGTGAAGAGGCACACGTATCAATCAACGCTTATTATATCGAAGCGATACGCACCGCCAACAGAATGGCACATATTCTGGGACGACAAAAATATCGTGATGAAAAGCCCTTGCTCGACAGATTCTACGCGGTCTTTTACAATGAGGAGAAAAAGCTGTTTAAAGACGGTGAAAACACAAACCATATCAGTCTCGTCGGGAACAGTTTTGTCTATGGATTTTCTCTTTGCCCCGACAAAGAATGTGAGCAAGCTATCATTGAAGCCATAAAAAGAGAGGGCATCAGTTCGCTTTCATTTTTCTGTGTTTTCCCTGTATTGCTTGGCTATGCCAGAAATGGAAGAACTGACCTTATTAAGGAAGCTCTTTTAAATAATGGTGCATGGAGACGCATGCTTCGTGAAGATGCCACGACCACCTTTGAGGGTTGGGGCAAGTCCACCAAATGGAACACGTCCCTATTCCACTTAACGATGTCATACGTCGCCACTTTCATGGCGGATGTGGCGATTGAGAAAATTCTTTGAGATATACCCAACCACGGAGGGGCGGACAGCTTGCGTAAAGAGCACCCGGCAAAGCACGTTCCCGAACCTTTTACTTTGATACCATAAAGGAGCGCCACGATATGCACATCATCAGGAACATACTCAGTAAAATAGTATACGGCATCGCCCGGGCGCATGCCTTCCTGCTTGACGGGCTCGTCTACATTATTGAAACTGGTGTTCTGCTGGTGCGAAGCTTCCTCAGGGGATGCGCCATATTGATCAGCATGGGTGGCTGCCTGGCTGTCATCCTGCTTCTCGGCCCGGTTGGCCACTGGATCACACAACATCCTTCACTCATTGTTGTTTCGCTGATTATCCTGGTCTTCCCTTTACTGGGTGCAGCTTCTGTCTCATTCCTTAAGGCTTTCAAAGAAATCAGCACCCGGTATTTGTTTCATTTATCCCGGCATCTTGAGGATCCTGAACGGTACATGTATCATGCTTACCGTTTTTACCGCCAGGCATACCGTCAGGCTGAAGAAGATGCACAACGCCGGGAAAGGGATCGTCGAGAACAGCAGCAAAAAGCCTGGGAAGATAGATTTCGTCAATGGCATCAATATGGCGGAACCTGGCAGCAACAGGAACAGGTTCAAGCCAATCCCTACCTCGACTTCAAACGCAAGTATGAAGAGAGCTGTGCCCTTCTGGACGTTCCAGTAACGGCAGATCAGTATAAAATCAAGCTGGCTTACCGAAAAAAAGCTAAAATATACCATCCTGATATCAATAAAAGCCCTGATGCGACACGAAAATTTCAGATGGTCAATGAAGCGTATGAATTTCTCAATGAAGACAATATACAGCGCTATAAAAGAATCTAAGCGATACCATACGTTTTCTTGCGTTCAGGAAAACGCTCCTGACTGATTTGCATACCACGCCAATCTCGGTTGGTCTGATCTGATGGTCAGGAGAATACACCTGTTCGACATGCAATTTCCGCCATAATATGATATAATAAAAGGAATTCGTGCCGATTTATACGTTCATGCATGCATGAACACATTCATTCTGAGATGATTCACCTGTATTCATCGGACAGGCAGTTTGGCTCAGCAACAGGCCGTTTCCTGGTGGTCAACCGACTCACTTTCGAGTCGTTGGAACTGGAAACGGCTGGCTACCATGGGGGGGAATATTAATGCAGGATCATATAAACACACAGTTGGTTTCAGACCTCTTGATACGGGCTCGCGCCGCAGGCGGGAAATTGGGGCGCGACGATATCCTTCAAGCGCTTGTATTCAATGATCAGGATCCGGACGACGCTGACGCGATCATTGCTCAGCTTAGCTTACACGGCATAACAGTCAATCAGGAATCTGATCAGGCTGATGAAGATAAGGGTGATGTACTTTCTGAAGACCTCTCCCAGATCGCTGTTGATGACCCTGTGCGCATGTACCTGAAAGAGATTGGCAAATTCGACTTGCTCACCCGCGATGAGGAAATAGATTTGGCTGAAGCAATTCGGAACGGTGATGAAGAAGCGAAAAAGAAGCTGTGCGAAGCCAATCTGCGCCTGGTTGTCAGCATAGCAAAGCATTATGTCGGCCGCAACATGCATTTCTTGGACCTGATCCAGGAGGGCAACATCGGGCTGATGAAATCAGTTGATAAATTCGATCACACCAAAGGCTTTAAATTTAGTACCTATGCCACCTGGTGGATTCGCCAGGCGATAACCAGGGCGATTGCCGACCAGAGCAGAACCATCCGTGTCCCCGTGCATATGGTTGAGTTAATCAACAAAACAATCCGCTGCCAGCGTCGGCTGAGCCAGCATCTTGGCCGGGAACCGGATGTTGAGGAAATCGCTGAGGAAATGGAGCTGCCGGTCGATAAAATAACAGAAATCATGAAATACGCCCTCGATCCCATATCCCTTGAAAAACCCATCGGCGAAGAAGGCGACAGCATGCTGGGTGACTTCATCCCAGACGAAGATGCCACCTCACCTATCGAGCATGCCTCACAGCAGATGTTTCGCGAGCAGCTGTTTAAAGTTCTGATGACCTTAACACCCAGAGAAAGTAAAATCCTGCGCCTGCGTTACGGTCTGGATGACAATAGGTCACGGACACTTGAGGAAGTCGGCCGTGAATTCAACGTCACCCGTGAACGCATCCGCCAAATTGAGGCGAAAGCACTGCGAAAACTGCGTCACCCTTCGCGGAGCAGCGTGCTAAGCGGCAGCCTTGATCATTAAAATCGTATCCAGGATGTGATTAATCCCATGATGTTGTCGCAGACCCAAAACAGAGCTGAAAAAATAATCACTTGACAAATCGCCATTTTCGGCGTTTACTTAAGTAGTCGTTAAAACGACAGCTTAATGGACTTGGCCCGGCGTCAGGAAAACCTGCCTATCCGGACAGAAACAGCATTATGCATACAGCACAGGTTTTATCAAACAAGGAACACCGGTCATGTATGTATAAAAGCAATGACAGTTAACAGAGGTATCCAGACAATCAGCTTGGAATCATCCGACTGAACACTCCCATCAAAACGGTTCAAACGACCAGAACAAATTCCGGTAAGGCTATGGAGCCTGCCGGGGCAAAGTGAAAGAGGATTAAAAAAATGCCAGACAAAAGCATCGTATGCAAAGATTGCGGAACAACATTCATGTTTACAGAGAACGAACAAGCTTTTTACGCTGAAAAAGGCTTTGACAACGAACCACAGCGTTGCCCGGAATGTCGTGCCGCTAGAAAACAGGCTCGCAACAGTGGACGCGGTGGATTCCAACAGAGAGGCGAACGCGAAATGTTCCCGGCCACCTGTTCAGAATGTGGCTGTGAGACCATGGTTCCCTTCAGGCCATCAGGTGATAAGCCAGTTTATTGCCGGGAGTGTTACCAGCAGATGAGAGGCCGTTAAGCTAATCTCCAATGCAAAATCATCAGCCCCCGCCGGTTATGCCGGCGGGGGCTTTTTTGTTACACCCTATGGGTACAGCCATGATCAACCGCAGGCATATCCCGCTTCTTTTCTACAGCTCAGCTGATGCTGCCTCATACGGAACGCGTCGTTCCGGGCAGTTCTCCCGGGGGCACAGACGGCAATTCTCAAAGTGATTTTTCGCGGAAAAGTAGAAACCAGAAACCGACTTGGAGGGAATCATCAGGCAGGAATCCGTCAGCTTGACCCCTATGGCATCCGCCAGATCGGACATCAAGGCAAAGAGCGGTTTCTGCTGAGTGATCGGCCAGTCAGCTAATGAGCCGGGGCTCATCTGTGACAGGTCGCTCTTGGCAAAGTACTTGTTCTGAACGGTCTTGCGCATATGCTGGATGCTTTGCCGGAGTACCTGGTTTTTTATCTCGTCAGCCCAGTACTGCTCCAGAAAATCCGTATAACCGCGCGACCATGCATCAATTTCAGTGCCGCAAGTCGCGACATAAGGCAGCACGCGATGCGATTCACCCAGGTTGCGCCGAAGCAGGGCTGATGTAAAGATATGCCCTTCCACAAGGATCTCCTCTTCCCGTTTTTCCTCAAGCGCTGCAACAGCAAACACATACTTGGGCCGGGCAATCTGCTCTGCTTCCTTTAGCATGCGGCAAAAGGATTGATAGTCTTCGTTCTGAAGATCATCGTCAATTTTCAGTTTTTTTAAGAGCAGGCCAAGGTTCAGTCTAAAAGGGATATCCGCTTGTATGGTCTTCTGCATGTTTATCCTTCCTGATTTTCAGTCTGCAACCAGCGGCAGCTTTACCGGTATAAGTTCAATACACAACTTTCCCACCCCGCACAGCGGGTAGACTTTTCAGGCGCTGCTGTTTGACAGGCTGAGGAGCTTGCTCCGCGGTCAAACAGCCTGGGCAGCAGGAGTAAGCGCCGATAAGTCTGTGGGAAAGTTGTGTTCAATAGTCTTCCCTTTTACCGAACTCGGCATCTTCGACCCAGTCTTCAGGTCGGCGCAGCAGGGTCAGCAATGTATCGAATAGCTCATAATGCTGTTTTTCCTGGTCAATCAGGAACCGTAGAAGCTCCTGGTCTTCGGAGGCAGCCATCTTGTCCAACAGCTCTTCATATTGTGCCACGCTTTTCTCTTCCAGATCCAGCGCGTGAGCATAAATATCCAGTTGCCGCGGGATCGATGTGACATCAGCCTTGAAGTCCTCTAATTCACTAAACACATTACGGTCATCTGTGAGCAGCGACAGTTCCGCGGTGACATTCAAACCTTCTGCCCTTTTCTGCAGCAGCCTGGCATGCTTCTGCTCAGCTCCGGCCAGCAGTGTGAAAACACGGCTGATCGCATGACCTTTATGACTGGCGGCCTGCTCCAGATAATATTTCTCTCCGTCCTGTTCCATCTTAATGGCAAAATCATAAAGATTCATCTTAATCCTCCCTGTGTTCGCCTGGCTGTGTTCACTCAGCCAAATCGTTTTATGGTTCATTTTATCATATTTACACAACAATCCCACAGACATTTCGCTGCTTACTGCAGCGGCAAAGGGTTGGAGCGTTATGATCTTCATTTTATCAGCCAGCAACATACGTTATCACTTCAACATAAAAGCCCCGCTGCAGGCGGGTATTCATGACAAAGCAGGTAGCGTGGCGCTTCATCCGCAATAACGTTCGGGAAGCGTCCCGCAGGTTTATAGAAATAATTGTCAGTTGTGTCATCATTGACTTGAGACACTTCTCCCGCTAAAACCATGCCAAACCCCTGCTCTGCCCGGAATCGATGGTACTGGTGTGTAGGCAGGGCAATGCTTTCCCCGGGGCGAAGCCGTATCACGGATCCTGCTTTTACCACACGAGCATGGCCATCAACCCTGATCGTTACTTCTGAGTCGGCGATCTGATGATCAATTGTGGCGTTATAGACGTCAACCAGAAGATTACCACCACCGCGATTGATGATATCTTCCATTTTATTGCTATGAAAATGGAGTGGCGTGACTTGCCCTTCCCGAACGACCATTATTTTTTCTGCATAAGGTTTGCTCCCGGACTGTTTTTTTGAGCTACCATTGCGCAGGGTAAATAACAGCAGGCCGACTTCAGTATATGAGCCACTGCCAAAGTCCGTTATATCCCACCCCAGCATATTTTCTCTGATCTCATCAAATTCTGGCCCTTTACCCAGCCATTCTTCCGGTGTCCAGTACGCAAAAGGCGGCAATTTGAAGTTCATCATGCCTATAAAGACAACTGCCTCTGCCAGATAACGATTAATATCTGACCTTTTCATGATGGCTCATCTCCTCTCTGATATCAGCCTTCAATCTTTGCCTTGCGGGAAACAAACGTCTTATCCGGCAGATCTGCCTGTATTTGCCAGTCTTTTACGGTTTTATACAAACGCGGAGCCATATAGGAAAAACCGGCAATATTCGGATGCAGCCAGCCATCAGAAAAGCAGGCAGGATTGTGAGGCGATACTTCCAGCCCGTCGATCAGATGAACACGGGATCCCGCTGCATCTATGGCTTGCTGGCTTAGGCATGCCACAAGCTGCTGAAAACTGCCACATTCTTTGCTTTTATGAAGATCATCACGCCAGATCGGTGTGATTACAA
>JAQVUC010000057.1 GCA_028699715.1 Anaerolineaceae bacterium
ATTATTGTCATGCCCACAGCGATGCTTCTGTTGAAGGTGAATTGGGCACTGTAAGCGGTGTAGAAGACCAAATCAAGGTTTCCGAAGATGAAGCAGCACTGTGTAACCCTGAACAAGCCGTTCTTTTTGTCGAACGAACTGGTGTGGATATTTTCGCGCCGGCTATCGGAACTGCACACGGTGTCTACAAAACCAAAAATCCAAAGATCGACTTTGAGCGAATGGCGCAAATCAATCAAATGCTCAATGCTGATCGCATCAATACTCCGTTGGTTGTCCATGGCGGAACTGGTTTACCAGATGATTACGTCAAAAGACTTCTGGAAGCCGGCGGAGCAAAGTTCAATGTCTCCACTGAGTTAAAGCACGCCTTAATTGATGCAACGTATGATTACATCTCGGCAAAGCGTGACGAATATAACCCTGGAAAAATCGATATAGCTGTCAGAGATGCAATCCGAGCTGCAGTCGGTCGTTGGATCGACATGTTGGGCAGCACCGGAAAAGCGTAGGAGGTAAAAATGACAATCAAAGCAATTTTCTTTGACCAGGATGGCGTTATCATCGATACCGAAAGGGATGGTCACCGTGTAGCCTTCAATGAAACGTTCAAAAAAATGGGATTCGAGACTGAATGGGACGTTGAGTACTATCACGAGCTACTCCAGGTTGGCGGCGGAAAAGAACGGATGAAGAAACACCTCCACACCCGTGGCTTCGGGAAGCCGGTCCCTGAGGAAGAGGAAGAGGAGTTAATCAAAAGCATGCACCGCATGAAGACCGATCTCTTCATCGAGTTGATCGAATCAGGCAGTCTGCCCTTACGTCCGGGCATCCATCGTTTTATGAAAGAAGGCGAAGAAGCCGAATTAGTCTTGGGAGTCTGTACTACGTCTAATGAACGTGCTGCCCATGCTATTGCCTATAAAGTTTTGCACGACATTCCCTTTAAGTTTGTATTGGCTGGAGACGTTGTAGCAAAAAAGAAACCTGACCCGGCAATTTATCTCATGGCACTCGAAAAAACTGGTTTACTGCCAGAAGAATGCCTGGTAGTTGAGGATTCCCGTAATGGTGTGTTGGCGGCCAAAGCCGCCGGTATGCACGTGGTTGCCACCAGCAATTTCTACACACAACGTGAAGACTTGAGTCCGGCAGACGTGATTGTCACCTGTCTTGGAGACCCTTATGGAGAGAAGGGTGAACTGATCAAAGGGGAAATTCCTGATTACGATGGCGTCTTGCATGTTGAACAATTGACCCGCCTGTTTGATTAGCTTTGTAATGAGAACCAAGGGAGGTGTCAACGAAATTAAAAGAATAGAAAAAAGGAAATATCAAACGTAGACAAGGAAGCAACTATATGAGTAAAAATGTAGAATTTGTAGTCAAGTCAATAGCTGATACAGCCCTAAAGAATGAACAATACTTCAGCGATCTCGATGCGGTTTGCGGTGACGGTGATTTTGGATATTCTATCGCCAGAGGTTTTGAAAAGGTACTGACAGAGTGGGATAACATTGATCGCACAAATCCGGGTACCTTTTTGAAAGAAGTAGCCAAAATCATCATGAGCGCGGTTGGCGGCGTTTCTGGATCTATTTGGGGAACTACCTTTTTGCGGGCTGGAATGACACTAGGAGCAAAAGAAGAAGTAAGCAAAGAAGACATTGTTCCAATGCTTCGCGCTGTCATCGAAGGCATCAAGAAACGTGGTAACTGTGATTTGGGTGATAAAACTTATTTGGACACCCTGGTTCCCACGACTGACGTCATTGAAACCGCCTTGGCCGAAGGGAAAGACGCCTTGGAAATCCTCGATTTGGCAACTCAGGTTTCTGCGGATGCGGCTGAAGCAACCCGTCCCTTGATTGCCAAAAAAGGTCGGGCAGCCTACACTGGTGAAAGAAGCATCGGCACCCTCGATGCTGGCTCGGTTGCTCTGGCAACCATGATCAAAGCTCTCAATGAAGCGTGGAGAGCGTAATTTTTTTCAATCAAAAAAGGAGAAACGATGAAAAAATTTGTAAACGATCCAAAGGATTTTGTTCCTGAGATGCTGAAAGGCATCGCCCTCGCGAATCCGGATACCCTCAAATACATTCCGGAATACAACCTGATCATGCGCAAAGACATCCCGATGGCCAACAAAGTATCAATCATGCAGGGCTCCGGTTCCGGTCACGAACCAGCCCATGTCATGATCGTTGGTAAAGGTATGCTGGATGCCGCATGCCCCGGCAACGTTTTTGCAGCACCTCCGGCAGATTTTGTTTATCAAACCACCAAACTTGTCGCTGGACCAATGGGTGTCTTGCACCTGCTCAACAACTACACCGGTGACACAATGTCCTTCGACATGGGGCGTGAATTAGCCGAAGCCGATGGCATTGAAGTTCGCACGGTTGTGATCAATGACGATGTGGCTGTGAAAGACTCCCTCTATACCATTGGCCGCCGTGGCGTTGCTGGCAACTTCTTTGTGATCAAAGCTGTTGGAGCCGCATCAGAAGAAGGCAAGACGCTTGAAGAGCTTGAAGCGATCGGCAACCGGGTAGTTGAAGTCACCCGCACCATGGGTATGGCACTTACCGGCTGCACTCCTCCTGGAAAGGGCTCACCCATCTTCACCCTGGAAGATGACGAGATGGAAATGGGTATCGGTATCCATGGAGAACCTGGCCGCAAGCGCGTCAAAATTGAGCCCGCCAACAAGATCGTTG
The DNA here is from genome assembly GCA_028699715.1 of Anaerolineaceae bacterium. Lineage (GTDB taxonomy): Bacteria > Chloroflexota > Anaerolineae > Anaerolineales > Anaerolineaceae > Mesolinea. The sequence continues at coordinate 2,724 of JAQVUC010000057.1, forward strand.
ATGAGCTCTTTGAAGCTGTCGCGGACGATCTGCCATACGTAGCTGGTGACGAAGTTGCGTTGATGATCAACGGTATGGGTGGAACTCCCATCTCAGAGCTTTATTTGCTATATGCCCACGCGCACGAAATTGCTGAAAAACGAGGCTTAAAGATCAAGCGCAACTACGTAGGCGAATACTGCACCTCACTCGAGATGGCAGGCTTCTCCCTGACCCTGGTGAAACTCGATCCGGAACTGGAACGTCTACTTGCCGCTCCGGCTGAAATCGCGATTCGCACCTTCTAATTTTCTTAGTAATTAACCAAAATAGCGGTCTGAAGACCGCTATTTTGGTTAAGGAATTTCTTTGCTCAAAGTCCTGACAATTTTCACATTCGTGAAGATGAAAAAGAGATGATTTCTTCAAGTAAAACGACAAAAATTTCAGATCATTCCAATAGACCAAAACCCTGATAATTTGCGAGTAACTTACAAATTTCGTAGAAAATTAAAGTTGAGTTTCTTTGATATACTTGAGCTAATTATTATGAGCAATTTTGCTCATTCAATTAGTTCATTTATAGGAGAATGAAAATGAAAAAAAGAGTATTGTTAGTTATTAGTATTATTGTAATCTTGATGGGCGTGATGGCCCTCATCCCTGGCATCAAGCTGGGGGACGAACCTGCCTGGCATGCAGCTGTCAAAATCGTCGTCGGTTTGGTTGGTTTGTGGGTCTCCCTGCAAAAAACCGGCAAGACCAAAACCGCTTTGCTTGTCATCGGTATCTTGCTGGCAGCAATGGGATTGGTTGACGTGCTTGGTCTTCTGAATCTGGGCACTGAACCTGTTTGGCATTCCATCGCCAAAATCGTGATTGGTCTAATTGCCATCTATCTTGGCGCAACCAACCTTAAAGAAGATTAATTTTTTCAAGATCTTCCATAATAGTTCTTTCACAACAAAAACAAAATTGCAGCTTCCCGCTGCAATTTTGTTTTAATATTTGTTGAATACCAAGCGCGTACCCTTATCAGGTTCAGACACTCAATCATTTCATCAGTTTCGCCTCTTCAGCGGTGCAGCACAACACAACCGGGGTTGAGCGGTAGCCGATTCCCATTCTGTCTATGCCCAGGTCAATCAAGTCGAGGAAGTGTTCGCGGGTGCGAATTCCACCGGAGCCTTTCACTTTGATTTTCCCTTCTCCGGCTTCCATCATCGCCAAAACGACTTCTTTGCTCGCGCCGACGCCTGGTCCACCGGTAAAAAAGCCTGTGGAAGATTTGATGAAGTCAGCCCCTGCGGAAACAGCACACTTTGTTCCAGCTTTTACCTGGTCAATTGTTAACGAATCAGTTTCGATAATTACTTTTACATGTGTACCGTATCTGTGACAAACTTCAACGACCCTTCTCAGGTCCTCAATCACGTAAGTCAGATTTCCAGTGCGCAGCTGTCCGTAATTGGCGACGATATCCAAATCCTGGATCTTGTAATTGCTGCAATACTCTTGCGCTTGTTTGACCTTCGAATTCGTCGTAGATAGTCCAAACGGGAAGTCACACACAACGCAGATGCCTGTATCAGTACCTTCAACCAGCTTTGAAACCAGATCCAAAGAAGCCGGGTTGATGCAAATCGTTGCGCAGCCGAAATCGATCCCTTCTTGGGCATATTTGATGACCTCAACCTGGGTGAATTCTGGTTTCAGGACGGATTGGTCAATGTATTTGGCTAATTCTTTGACGGTCATTTCAGAAGCTTTTTTGTGGGCTTGCATGGCATCCTCCTGCAATATTTTTTTATTGTTGTCTCAGCTTTTAAGTTCCTCAAATTATAGTCCAGGTGACTGTAAAAACTCGTGAAACTGGTCCTTGCTTTTTTTGTTGAAGTTATATAAAATGAATAGGTTAATGCAAAGAAATGCAAGTTAGGAGTTAAAAATGACGCCATTACCAAAAAGAAAATCTACTTCCGGTCGCCGTGATCGCCGCCGCTCTCATGATGCTTTAAAACCCAGCGCCAGCGTGAATTGCCCCAATTGCGGTGAACCCCGCCTGCCTCATCGTGTCTGCCCGAAGTGCGGATACTATCAGGGACGTGAAGTAATTGCTGTCAGCAAAGAAGATTAATCGCACTTCCTCTTAAAAAATCAACCAGGCTGAGCCTGGTTTTTTTTATTCCATGTATATTTCGAAAAATGACAGTAATTCAACTGGCAGACGGCCGGTTATCCTGACACCATTTTCATTATGCTCCAGGCTCTCAACGTGCCCTTTCTCGTGAAACAGCGAAACCAAGCGCCCTTCCCTGAAGGGTAGAACTACCTCTACATAAGTAAAGCTTTGGGTAATTCCAGCTGAAATCGAATCGATCAGCGTATCAAAGCCGATTTTTTCTTTCGCGCTGATAAAAATCGAGGTGGGATCAATTGATCTTTCAAAATCTCTGAGAGTTTCATTATCCAATAGATCGATCTTATTGTAAACATTGATGACTGGGATTTCTCCCGCGCCAATTTCTTCCAAGGTTTGCAGAACTGTTTTGCGCTGTTGTTCAGCATTTTCGTGCGAACTATCAATGATGTGCAGCAGCAAATCCGCTTCTGTGATTTCCTCAAGAGTCGCCCGGAAGGCGGCCACCAGATCAGTCGGCAGTTTTTGAATGAAACCCACCGTATCGGTCAGCAGCACTGTTTCGCCTGCGGGTAATTCGAGCTGCCTGGTGGTTGGGTCCAGCGTAGCAAAAAGCTGATCAGCAACGTAGATATTGGCGTCGGTCAGAGAATTAAGCAAGGTCGATTTACCCGCGTTGGTATAACCAACCAGGGCAACCACAGGAATATTGGTTTTCCGGCGTTGATTGCGATGCCGATTACGGTGTTCCCTTACCTTTTCCAAATCGTCTTCGAGTTTGGTGATGCGTCTCTTGATCTCGCGTCGGTCCACTTCCAACTGAGTTTCACCAGGACCTCTCAAACCAACTCCACCCACGCCGCCGCTGCGCCCGGAAGCGCCGCCAGTCTGTCTGGCCAGGTGTGTCCAGGCTCGCGTGAGCCTGGGGAGCCTGTATTTATACTGGGCCAGTTCAACCTGTAGCATACCTTCGCGCGTATCGGCATGTTGGGCAAAAATATCCAAAATCAGAGCCGTGCGGTCCAGAATTTTTGTGTCAATTGTGAATTCTTTTTCTAATTCTCTTTGGTGGCGGGGGGATAATTCATCATCAAAAAGAATCGTTTTTGCATTCAACTCCTCAGCTAACAGGATTAATTCTTCCAATTTTCCTTTCCCAATGTAAGTTCTGGAATTTGGATTGTCCAGGTTTTGGATGACTGAACCAACCACCTCTATGCCAGCCGTTTCGGCCAGCAATTCCAATTCCTGCAAGCTTGCATCAAGGGTCAAATCCTGGCGGGCTTCCCTTTTGATCTGGACACCCACCATAATGGCTTTTTCTTTAAGTTGTTCTGTTGAAGATAACAATTATTTAACCTTCACTCCTTCTTATTGTTGAGAAATCCAATTTTTCATCCGTTCGATTGCTTCCGCAATTCGATCAGTAGGAATGACAATTGAAATTCGTATGTAGTCTTTTCCGCTCGGTCCATAAACTAGGCCCGGGGTCATGCTGACACCAGTGTCATTGAGTAAATTGGCACAGAATATGACGGGGTCATTAAATTCTGGCGGTAGTTTTGCCCAGACATAAAGGGCAGCCTTTGGCAGATCCACCTCAAAGCCAGCCGCTTTCAAACCCTGATAAACAACGTCCCGGCGTTTCTGGTAAATCATATTCCGGTCAACCAGCCAGCCCTGGTCTGAAGTAAGAGCAGCCTGCCCGGCGTCCATAATTGGCAAAAAGATGGAAGAGTCGATCTGGCTCTTATAATTCGCCAGAAGTCTGATGGCTTCTTTGTTTCCAACCGCCATGCCTATGCGCCAACCAGCCATATTATAGGTTTTGGAGAGCGAATTGAACTCAACCGCTACTTCTTTGGCACCTTCAACCTCAAGGATGCTTGGAGCTTCATAACCATCAAAACACAGGTCGCAATAGGGAGCATCATGGGCAATCAGAATG
>JAQVUC010000058.1 GCA_028699715.1 Anaerolineaceae bacterium
GTGCGTTTTTGGGTTTCGTAATCGATATGGATGACACCAAAGCGTTGGGAATATCCCCTGGCCCACTCAAAGTTATCCATGAAGGACCACTGCAAATAGGCTCCCACAGGAATGCCAGCCTGAATAGCCTGCCAAACCGCCTGGATATGGGTTTGCAGATAATCGATCCGTCTCTGATCATGAACCCTTCCCGTCTCATCAGGACCATCGGCATAGCTGGCACCATTTTCGGTCACCATCAGTTGTTTGGGGTGATACTCCCGGTTAACTCTATCCAGAATTTCAAACAAACCCTGGGGATAGAGTTCCCAGCCCATGTCAGTCTGGGGTACATCCCGTTTTTGGTGACGAAAATCCTCGGTATTCGACGATATAAGCATTCGGGTATAGTAATTGATGCCCAACATGTCCGTTTCCTGCGCGATCACCTCCATGTCACCTGGCTTGATGAAATCAGGCTCAGTTGACTCCAGCACGCCCATTTCAACATAATCCTCAAGCATATCTACGGGGTATCCTCGCCCAAAGATAGGATCAGAAAACCAGCGAATGAGCTCTCCATCCATAAATCGGATTTTGTCCTCACTGACCGAGGCGTTAGGGTCATTATGGATTGGGCTCATGTTCAGCACAATCCCAACCTTCGCGTCAGGCACCGCAATGCGCAGCTCCTTAACCGCCTTCCCGTGCGCGAGCAAAAGGTGATGAGCTGCCAAAACGCCCAATGAGCGGTCTTTCATTCCCGGCGCGTGTTCCCCATAGGTAAAACTGAGGTGGCTGGCACACCAGGGCTCATTGATGGTGAACCAATCCTTGACCCGGTCGCCCAGGTGGCGGGTGATCACCCCTGTGTATTCCTCGAAGGCATCTACAACCGAGCGATTCAACCAGCCATTTTCCAATGCTGTGGGCAAATCCCAATGATAAAGCGTAGGCATTGGCAAAATGTCAGCTTCCAAAAGCGCGTCCACCAGCTTGCTGTAAAAATCCAATCCAGGTTGGTTGATTTTTCCACGACCTTGCGGCAGAATACGCGGCCAGGCCAAGGAAAATCGATAAGCTTTATAGCCCAATGACTTCATCAAAGCGACGTCTTCCTGCCATCGATGATAATGGTCACAGGCCACGTCCCCGGTATCGCCATTTAAGGTTTTGCCAGGAGTATGGGAAAACACATCCCAGATTGACTCTCCTCTGCCATCCTCGTTTACCCCACCTTCAATTTGATACGAGCAGGTGGCAGTCCCCCACAAAAAGTTATCTGGAAATTGCAAAAGTTTTGTCATTGTGTTTTCCTTTTTTAGTAGTCGAGTTTCGTAAACGTATTCTTGAGAAGTGGATAGAGCTCTCGATAAACCTGGTAAGCCTGCTGATAAACCTCGAAATTTTCCGGGTTTGGCGTGGTCTTGCCGGTGATATGGATACTTTCGTGACAGGCAGTTACCACGTCCGGCCAGGCTCCTTTGCCCACACCAGCCAAAAGCGCGGCTCCAAAAGCGGCACCCTCAGTGGTGTTAACGCTGACCAATTCGCTCTCCAGCACATCAGCCAAAATCTGGCACCACAAAGCGCCTTTGGTTCCCCCACCCGATGCGCGCACCTGATTGATCTGCTCCAATCCGGCGTTTCGGATCAAGGTGAAGCTGTCTTTCAAGCCAAAAGCGACCCCCTCCAGGATAGCGCGGGTCATGTGAGCGCGGGTATGGCGCAAGGTCAGACCGATAAAAGCTCCCCGGGCAAATGGGTCTGGATACGGAGTGCGTTCGCCGCTCAAATACGGCAAAAACAGCAAGCCTTCGCTCCCTGCTGGCACAGCTTCAGCCTCTTGCAGCAACTGGTCAAAACTAGCTTCAGGTGCCAGGCTATCACGATACCACTGCAAACTGCCAGCTGCTGAGAGCATCACGCCCATGAAGTGCCATAAACCGGGAACGGCATGGCAAAAAGCATGCAGACGGCCTTGCGGCTCAACCAAAGCTGATGGTGTTGTGGCAAAGATAACCCCGCTGGTGCCAACGGTAAGTCCGATAATGCCTGGCTCAACCGCCCCAACTCCAACCGCGCCAGCCGCTTGGTCACCTCCCCCGGCCATAACAGGAGTTGCTTGCGCCAGTCCGGTCAGAGCAGCCGCTTCCGCACTAACCAATCCGGTGATCTCAGGTCCCTCAAAAGTGGGCGGCATCCATTCGCGCGGGATATCCAACGACGCCAAAATCTCGTCTGACCAGTCTCTTGTCTTGATGTCAAAAAGCACCGTACCAGAGCCATCGGCCTTGTCCATGGCAAATTCGCCAGTCAGTTTGTAGCGGATGTAGTCTTTAGGCAACAGGACATGGCGAGCCCGGGCATAAACCTCAGGTTCGTTTTCAGCCACCCACAGGATCTTGGGTGCGGTAAATCCGGTCAGCGCCACGTTGCCGCTAATTTGGATAAACCTTTCCTTGCCGATCCTGCTGTGAATCTCATCACATTGAGCCTGGCAGCGTTGATCATTCCACAAAATCGCTGGCCGCAGTACCTGCCCATTCTCATCCATAAGCACCAAGCCATGCATTTGACCGGTCAGACCAACTGCTTCGATTTCAGCTGGACTGATTTCGGTCTGAGCGATGACAGTTTGAATGCTCTTGATGACAGCCTGCCACCACTCCCCGGGGTCTTGTTCAGACCATAAAGGTTTAGGGGAAGAAAGAGTATGCGCTGAAGAGGCAGTGGCAATCACCTCCCCCTTCTGGTCGATCAGCAGCGCTTTGCTGCCAGTCGTGGAAACATCAAGCCCCAAAAAGTAAGCCATGCCAGACCTCCTGATTAAGAAACAGTCACCGGACAGACAAACACGCGGTCTTTTACCGGCAATGTGGATTCTCCAGTGATTTCAAACGCAGCTTCAAGGCGGATGTCCTCAGAAGAACTTCCGACTTTGATTTTTACAGTCCCGGGTTCGAGAACCAATTTCAAGCCTTCACCATAGTAGGCCAACATGTTAACTGGCAGGTCAAAAGTGACAGTTTTCTTTTCACCTGGTTTCAAATGCAAACGCAAAAACCCGCGCAACTCTTTGACAGGTCGCGGAAATTCGGCGTATTCATCTGTGGTGTAGAGCTGAACAACCTCATCCCCGGCTACCTCTCCAACATTGGTGACATCGAGTGAGATTCGAACCGTTTCGTCCAAGCCAGCTTCTTGCCTGTCAAGGGTCAGATCACTGTACTCAAACTGGGTATAGCTCAATCCATGACCAAAGGGGAAGAGCGGTTTAACGCTTTCGTTGACGTAATTACCATAAATGTTGGAGTGCATTCCCTAAGGTTTGTAGTTGTAAAAGACCGGCACCTGCCCAACCGAGCGGGCAATGGAAACGGGCAATTTGCCGCCCGGATTTAACTCTCCAAAAATGGCGCTGACAATTGCGCCAGCCCCTTCTTCACCCGGGACCCAGGCCTCCAGCACCGCATTTGACCCTTCAATCAAATTCGGGATCGACAACGGCCGTCCGTTGATCAAAACCAAAATCACTGGCGTACCGGTTTTGAGGATTTCCTGCAGTAACTCTGCCTGAACACCTGGCAAGCCCAAGTCAGTTGAGTCTCTGAACTCGCCGGTCGTGCAGTTGTAAGCTAAGCCTGAGCGATGACCCAAAACAACCACGGCTGTATCAGCAGATTTTGCCAGATCGACCGCCTCTGCAAACCCGGATTTATCCTCTGAGTTGATCTCACAGCCTTTGGCAAAGCCTACTTCCATGGAATCCGGCAGAAACTGTTTGAAAGCTTCCAAAACAGTCGGGATTTCAACAGGCAGTTTTTCAACCTCCGCCTGGGACAAACCCTCATAACCTGAATCTTTCGGTGGGTCCTGATGCATTAACTCCAGCACGGCGGCATAGGAGTAATCACCCATCATGCAGCGTCCGGAGTCAGCGTTTGGACCGATCAGTGCCAGTTTTTTGATAGAAGGCTTGAGCGGCAGTGAGCCATCATTTTTGAGCAGCACCAGGCTTTGACGGGCAATCTTTTTTGCCAATTCACGGTTTTCAGGCGTCTCAAATTCAACCATCACTGAGCCTTCATCGACATAGGGATTCTCAAACAGACCCAATTCAAATTTCTTGGTCAGGTGGCGTCTGACAGAAAGGTCGACCGTTTCCATTGACAATTCACCAGCCTCAAGCGCTTCTTGCAGACCAGGTGCGTAACAATCAAAACTGGGCAGTTCCACATCTATCCCCGCGCTGAGCGCTTTGAGAGCGGCTTCTTTGCGATTCTTTGCAGCTTTATGGTAGTTATGTATCATCACCACGGCTTCATAATCAGACACGACCACTCCATCAAAACCCAGGGTATCCCGCAGCAGATCAGTCAGGATACGCTTTGAAGCAGCCACAACCTCACCATCCAGTTCGGGGTAGGCATTCATCATCGATAACAAACCCGCGTCGCGAATGGCGGCCTGGAAAGGTGCCAGGTAGACATCCCACAGGTCTCTTTCACCCAGGTGGACCGGACCACAGTTCAGCCCGCCCTGTGAAAAAGCATGTCCCACAAAATGCTTGCCAGTCGCCAAAATTCCGCTTGCCGGGTTTTCCCCCTGCAAGCCGCGGATGTACTCCATCCCAAACTGACTCACCAGCAGCGGGTCTTCCCCAAAGGTCTCTTCGATGCGTCCCCAGCGCGGATCGCGGCAGACATCCAATACCGGTGCCAGCCCATGGCGCGCGCCCATGGCGAGCATTTGCTTGCGGATTTGTCCGGTCATTTCCCGGGCGAGCTCTGGCTGAAAAGTGCTGGCCAGTCCAATTATTTGCGGATAAACGGTACTCTCCTTCGCCATCAACCCGGCACAGCATTCTTCGTGGTTTATGGCCGGTATCCCCAGGCGGGTCTCTTCCAGTAGAAACTTCTGCACCTGGTTGTAAGCTTTGGCAGCCTCCAGGGGCGCTAAATTACCGGCGCCGGCAACGCGCGTGAGTTGCCCCACCCCATCTTTCAGCTTAATTTTCACTTTTGCCAGGTCTAATTGTCCCTTGGTCTGGAGCTCAAAAAACCAATATCCGCCCAGCTGGCGAATTTTCTCCTCGAGGGTCATCCGCGCCATTAGTTCGCTGACACGCTTGTTGATCAGGGTGGGGTTAACAGTCATGATTCTCACTCTCTATTATTTATTTAGGTTTTAAGTCTACGAACGCATGCCCAGCAATAGATCAATGGTCAGTTGGTCGAGGCGTTCATACTTGAGCCCGCGTTTGGCAATGGCTATGCGGTCCAAATCCAATGCCTTGATGGCGTCAGCCTTTTCTGGCGAGTATCTTCCAAACAATGCCGCCAGGGCGGGATCTTCAGCGTTGATCTCTGCCAAAATGGCTTGAATTTCAGGATCGGCGTTGAATTGAGCGGCTTTTTCTTTCAGCATCAGATAGGTCCGCATACAACCGCGCGCGAAATCTTTGACACCTTCATAATCCTCGGTGCGATAAGCGTGGGCGTCATAGTGTTTGGAACCACTGTAACCCACGTCCTCAAGGAATTTCACCAGGTAGAAAGCCGCTTTCAGGTCTCGCGAACCAAAGCGCAGATCCTGGTCATAGCGGCCGGGATATTGGTCATTTAAGTCGATATGGAAGAGTTTTCCGGCTTCCCATGCCTGGGCAACGCCGTGCATGAAATTCAGGCCTGCCATGTGCTCGTGAGCGACTTCCGGGTTGACACCCACCATCTCAGGATGATCCAGTGTGGCGATGAAGCCGAGCATGTGCCCGGTGGTGGAGTTGTAGATGTCCCCGCGGGGTTCGTTGGGTTTGGCTTCCAGGGCAAACTTCAAGCCATAGCCTTTGTCCAGGTTGTATTCGCACAAAAAGTTCAAAGCTTCCCGGGTGCGCTTGATCGAATCGACCGCGCTCTTGCTGCTGTCGGTCTCGGTACCTTCGCGTCCGCCCCAAAACACGTAAATCTTAGCGCCAAATTCAACGCCCAGGTCAATGGCGCGCATGGTCTTCTGCAAGGCGTAAGCTCGCACTTTGGGATCATTGCTGGTAAAGGCTCCATCCTTGAAAACCGGGTCGCCAAACAAGTTGGTAGTCGCCATTGGCACCACCAAACCGGTTTCATCCAGAGCTTTGCGGAAATCGCGTTTGATGGCTGCTTCTTCAGCCGGTGTGGCATCGATCGGGATCAGGTCATTGTCGTGAAAGTTGACACCATAAGCGCCGACCTCGCCCAACAAGTAGACCAGTTCTGCCGGGGTTTTGGGATCACGTACCGGACCGCCAAAGGGATCGCGCCCGGTTGAACCTACCGTCCATAAACCAAATGTAAATTTATCTTCGGGTTTCGGTAAATAAGTGTTCATTGAATTTCTCCTTTTTTCTCTCTCAATATTTTCTGATATTTTCTATCAAATAGTTATTTGTCTTTATCCCAATTCCACCAGCACGTCGACCTCTCGGGTACCCTGAGGTGGAATGGGGATTACATGTCCTTCGATTGCCTGGCCATCCACGAACAACCGGATAGACTCAGACGGGCTCTTTCTTTCCACCCTGATGTTGTACTCCACCCCCCGGAAGATGCGTTTAGCGCTAAAGCCTTCCCAATCAAGGGGAATGACCGGATGCACAGATAAGCCTTCGTGCGTAGGTTTGATGCCAAGAATATACTGGGTGATGGCCACATAATTCCAACTGGCAGTTCCGGTCAGCCAGGAATTTTTGGCCTCACCATGCGTGGGCGCGTCCTTGCCGGCAATAGTCTGGGCGTATACGTAAGGCTCACT
>JAQVUC010000059.1 GCA_028699715.1 Anaerolineaceae bacterium
GGGGTTGTCCTGGTTGTCCCAGATCCAGGCTCGCACTTCCGGATTACTGGAATTGAGCTTGGGCAGGGAGTCGTAACCCCACCAAGATTCGTAATTTGCGGCATTGGGTGTGCCGTCCGAGCTCACGCAGGGACCCGTGCCAGCGGGCACATCGGTGAAGTAGAACCAGTCGCGGTAAGGTGAAGTGTGGCTCTCACAAGCGCCAACTTCAGGATAGCGTCCATAGCGGTCAAGATACATCGAGTCGGAGGAAACGTGGTTGAACACGCCGTCCACAATCAAGTGCATCCCACGCAATTCCAGCCCTGCAATCAAGGCGTCGTATTCCGTCTGGGTGCCGAACATCTCGTTGATGCTCAAGTAATCGGTGGTGTCGTAACCGTGATTGGAGGGTGAGGCAAAAATCGGGTTCAGGTAGATAGTGGTGACCCCCAAGCTTTCCAAATAATCCAGCTTTTCCGTCAAGCCAGCCAGGTCGCCGCCATAGAAGTTCTTACTGTAAGTACCGGCGCAGTCATCCGTGCCTCTTGGATCACAGATGTAGGTGTTCCAATCTTCGGTCAGAGAGCGATAAACTGTGCCGCCCTCTTCGCCGTAGAAGAAGGTGCCTGTGGGTTTGTTGTTGGTGGGGTCGCCGTCGCGGAAGCGGTCGGGGAAGACCTGGTAGACGATGGCATTCTTAATCCAATCGGGGGTCTGGAAGGCAGGATCGTACACTGTTAACTGGTAAGAATAATCTTCGGTTTCCTCAAAAGCCTGACCCCAACCCATGGTGCGGGCGGCGTCATCTTCGTAGTAGTCGGTGTCAGTGCCGTCGATAGCAATGAAGCGATACCAGTAGACGGTTGGGTCCGCGCTTACCGGCACCGCAACTTCCCACCAGTCGTAGGTGCCGTCGCTGTGAGCAATGCTCATCGGCAGGATGGATTGCACGTTCGTGCGGTCGTTGTAGAGGCGCAGTTTGGCTTCGGTCAGGTCACCCTGGGCAGCTCGCAAGCGCAGGAGCACTTCGGTGCCGGTGGTTACCGGACCGCCAGGTGTGCGATAGATGGTGTCGCGGCTGTTGTGACCCAAATAGTCCCACCAGACCTGATTGTCATGGCTGGCTTCGGTTGGAGCAGGCGGCGGGAAAGCGCCAACCCGACCAGTGCGGTAATCCAGCAAGAAGGGCACTACGTCGCCATCTGTGTGGACTATAAAGGGTATGTTGCTGGAATTCACCGACCGGTTGTCCAATCCGATACCATCCCACTCACCCGTCACAACAACTTTGTATTCATAATTACCTGCGATCTCGATTGGAGCGTCAAGCGCAAAAAGTCCTCGTCCAAGCGAGGTCATGGTTGTTGCTGGATTGGCATTATCCCAACCCTGGAAACTGCCAACCGCAGTGAAATCGCTGCTGGAATCCCATGCATGGATAATGTTAACACTTGGGAACATCTCCAACCCGGCATCTGCGCTGTGGTCATTTGTATCAAATGTCAGTTTGACCACCTGGTCTGTTTCTGTGGTGATGAACCAGGAGTTTGAGGATGGATATGTTAGATCCCAAGTGCCGTTTGTTACTTTAAATTCGTAACGGTCCGCAGTGGGAATGGTGATATCAGCTGTGAAGACACCATCTCCACCCAACAAGTCCCCATTGGTACCGTCATCATAGAGTGGATTATGAGTAGCCCATGAATCTAAACTACTGGCTACACACCAGGGGCCTGTACCGCTGGAGACGGGCTCGATCAACATGCGACCGCTGAAGCTGTCGAGCAGGAAAACCACATCCTGGTTTGGGTCTGTGGTGATGAAATTGATATTGGCGGCATCGGTAGAGCGTCCGTCCGCGCCGAAGCCATTCCAACTGCCAGTGATGACCGCTTTGCCAATGTGGCTGCCCGCTATTGAAACGGTATAGACCAGGCGATAAAAGCCATTGCCCATGTCTGTCATCAGCGTGGCAGGGTCGGCATTATTCCAGCTCTGAAAGTCACCAACGGCGGTAAAGCTGGTGGGCAGGTCATCGCCAGTGACATTGACAATGTTGAAGGCGGGCAGCAAAGCCATACCGGCATTAAAGCTGTAATCGTTGGTGTCAAAGGTGAAGGTTACTTGTTGATCTGCTATGGTGGTAGTTACCCAGGAGTTCTCAGCAGGATAAGCGGTACCCCAGTTGCCGCACTCTACCGCTTTCCAGCCAAAAGTGCCTGTAGTTGGGATCTCAATTGCCAGGGAATAAACCCCGTCACCAGCAATTAAGTCGCCAGTGCTGCCATCGTCGAGCATGTGGTCAAGGTTGTTGTTCCAACCGTTCAGATCCCCGGCAACACACCACTCAACTCCATTCAATTGGCTGACAGTGTGAGGTGTGTTTGGGATAAATTTGGGGGTAGGTGCCTGAGCCAGAGAGGCAGTAGGGCTGAGGAATAGTGATAACACTAAAAGAAGAGCAAGAGGTGAGCGGAAAGCTTTCATGGTTCCCTTTCTACTGTAAATGATAGTGATTTTGTAATTATTGTTGATGTGTAAACAAGGTACAATCTTCGAGTATGTGATTTGCGATGAGGAATGTGAAAATTCATTGTACAGTTTTGTTTTTTATAAGCTAATTTAGTAAACTTTTTCTTATATATTAATCTAAACAAGTGAGGATCAATCCAGGAGTAAGCATGAGTGAATTTATTGACAACGCGACCAAAAGAAAAGAAGCCATCAAAAAGATTATCCGCCTTCTTCACGAAGGAAGAACTGTAGAGGATCTGCAGGCTGAATACGGGCATATCATTTCCGGTGCCAGCGCGCAAGACATTGCTACCGCGGAGCGAGAAGTTATCGCGGAAGGACTACCGGTTTCAGAAGTGCAAAAACTGTGTGACTTGCACGTGGCTGTGTTTCAGGATGGGCTGGAGACAGAACCCGAACCCGAAAACATGCCAGGACATCCACTGTTCGATTTCAGGACCGAGAACGAGCTGATCGCCCGCACGGTTGAATCCCTGGAAGGACTTTTGCTTCAGTATGCGGGGGGAAGGACTGAAATTCTTGATCAGCTGCGCCAAAACGCTAAAAACCTGAACATGGTGACCCGCCATTACGACAAGAAGGAAAATATGATTTTCCCCATCCTTGAAAAACACGGATTTTCGGGACAAATGCAGGTGATGTGGGGCGTCGATAACGAGATCCGGGAAGATCTGAAGCGTTTTCTGAACCTTTTGGAAGAAGAGCAACCGTTGGGAGTTTCCCTGGAAAGCCGGTTCAATGAAGTCTCGCGCAAGGTCATTGACATGATTTACAAAGAAGAGAAAGTACTGATCCCTGAAACGATGAGTTTCTTTACCAAAAGCGATTGGCAGCAAATGGCGGATGAGATCGCCGGCAATGTAAGCAAGGTCTATGTTCCTTCAGAGCCCTCAGCTGTCTACACTTCGCTGGCCGGGCTGATCCCGTTGAAAACAGGTGCCTTGAGCGCGGAACAGATCGACCTGCTGCTGACCAATTTGCCGGTGGACATCACTTTTGTGGATGAGAACGACCAGGTGCGTTACTTCTCGCAGGGGAAAGAACGTATTTTCACCCGCACCGCCGCCATCATAGGTCGAAAAGTGCAATACTGCCATCCTCCCCAGAGCGTGCATGTGGTGCAGAAGATCATTGATGATTTCAAGGCTGGGGTAAAGGATGTAGCTGAATTCTGGATCCAGTCACAGGGGTTATTTGTGCACATCCGCTACTTTGCGCTGCGCGATGAAGCCGGGCAGTACAAAGGCGTGATCGAAGTCTCCCAGAATGTTACGGGCATTCGCGCATTGGAAGGCGAAAAACGTTTGATGGACTAAGATTTACCTGGTTGAAATACAGACCCTCTCATCTTTGGGAGGGTCTGTTCGTTAAGCAATTCAAATGTCTTCTGCTTCTGAGGCAAAACCATTATCGCCAAGATTTTGAGTGTTAAAAAAGAGTTGGTACAAGCCCAACTCTTTTCCTTGTAGTAATCGTTTAAGTATTAAGCTTTCGGTTCCTGAACTTCTTCAAATGGATCTTTGGTTTTTCCAATGCTCAACATTGCATTCAGGAGGATACCAAAGATAGCGGCTGTTGCCAGGGCGGGCAGTTGCATTCCGAAGAATGGTATCATGCCGCCGAAGTAATATTGACCACCGATGGCAATGACAGAAATTGTGGCGATGACAGCGATATTCTTGGCGCTGAACATATCAACCTTTTTGTCGATCATGATGGCTATACCTTGGGCAGCGATGGCACCAAAGAGATAGATTTCCAATCCGCCGATAACACTTAAGGGGATGGAATAGATGGCTTTCACCAAGGGGGTGAAGCAGGCGATGATCATGGCGATGATCGCGGCAGTGATCAGAACCGGCACAGAGAACACCCGGGTAATTGCCATGGCGCTGATGTTTTCACCATAGTTGGTTCCAGCAGGACCGCCCATGAAACCGGCGACCATGTCACCAACACCATCACCAATCAAGTTGTTGCCAAGTCGACTAGCAAGGTCATATTTTTTCTTGCTGCCGAGTTTGTTTGCCAGATCGTTCACGTAGACATCCAACTGGTAGATGTGCGCGGTAGATTCTGGAATTGTCGCAAGGGCAACAGGCATAATGGCGAGTGCGGCTGGCCAGTAAACCGTGGGAACAGTAAAGTGTGGCACAGCGAAAATGCCCTGACTGGCAACTGCTTCAGGCAGCTGGCGGAAAAGGTCATTCCCAGTCGCGACGGTCAGAATCCCGGCCACAGCTGCACCAACCAACATCCCAAGGAAGAGCGGCAGTTGGGAGAGGAAGCCCTTGAGATAAACCGAGAAGATGATGGTTGCGATCAAGGTGACCAATGAGACGATCCAGGGCAGGTTATTGATGAAACCAGGACCGGCGACTGCAGGGGCTGCATCAGCCATAGCATTGCCAGCCAAAGTCAAACCGATAACCATGGCAATTGGACCTGTAATTGAGGCAGGAAGGACTTTATCAATCACATCCTTCCCAAGTTTATTGACCAGAAAACCAGCAGCAATCGAAATCAAACCGGACATGACGATACCGAAGGTCACGATTGAAATCCACTCATCTGGAAGGATTGCTACACTCTGCAAGTAATCTGCGCCAACCAAACCGACGATAGCTCCGATATATGAGAAACTGGAGCCATAATACAGGGGGATTTTGCCTTTGGTAACCAGGATGAAACAAAGGGTTGCGAAACCGCTGGCAAAAATGGTGGTTGAAATATGGAATTTGGTGATGAGAGCTACGGTGATCGTAGCAGGGAACATAACAATAACTTGCTGAATTGCGTAGAGTAATAACTTCCAGAATGGTGGGGTCTCATCCGGAAGGTAACCCACGGTACTATCTGATTTAGTAAACCAACTCATTCTTTCTCCTTTTTATTGATAATATGAATATTCAACTATTATTCGGTCCACTTATCCTTTTTTCGATGCTTTTCTCTCCTTTCCTCCTGCTGCCTTGCGCTCAGTTAGCGCAAGGCGATTACAGGAGATACCAAGTGATGTTAATGTCTCAGTCCACAAACTCAACTACGACCAGGAAGACAATCGACATCGGTGCATAAGATTGCCTTCTTTCCGCTGGTGATACCCAGTGAAATAGCTTCTGGTGAAAGTGGCAGAACGTGGAAGTTGATCCCCAGGGCATCATAGACAGCGTTGCCTATGGCTGAAGGAACGGAGATCATTGTATGTTCAGCGATACCACGTGCGCCATAAGGCCCATTAAGTTGAGGATTCTCAATGTAGATTGGAACAATTTCCTTAGGCATATCTTTCATGGTTGGGATCTTGTTATCAGTAAAGGAAGGATTCATCAGCCTTACATCATCGCTGAATTTGTAACCTTCCAGAATCGCGGACCCCAAACCTTGCATCACGCCACCGCAGACCTGACCATAAATGAGTTTTTCATTAATGACCTGACCAACATCAAAAGCAGATGCTATTTTGAGTACTTCAATATTGCCTGTCTCCACGTCAACTTCAATTTCCACCGCGTGGGCGCCAAAAGTCCACGTCAACGCAGGTGCGCCCTGACCAGTTACCGGATCAAGATTAGTCAGGCCATCGGCAATATACGTGCCGGTCGCCATTAATGCGCCACCAATGCTGGTTCCATTAGGATACATATACCCAAGGGCGATCTGTTTGTAAGATAATCGCCGTTGGGGATTATGGATATGATAAATCTCCCCATTGGCGTGTGCCAGGTATTCCGGGTCTGTTTTGAGCGCCTGGGCAGCTACTTCTTTCATTTTCCGAAGTAATTCATGGCTGGCTTTAATCACAGCATTACCACACATAAAGGTTAACTTGGATGCCACTGTGTTCCAGTCATATGGGTTAGCCCGGGTGTCGATTTCTGTCATGACATCGATGTGTTCGATGGGAAGATCCAGTGCCTGGGCTGCGATTTGGGCCATAGCCGTGTTGGCACCCTGACCAATATCCACACCACCGATCATCATTCTTACATGCCCATCGCCGTTCATTTGCATAATAGCTGAAGAGGCTGTGTTGGCCGGCATGGCCGGAGCTTTTTGCAGCACGGCAAAACCTTTACCGCGCACCTTACCGGTTTTCCATTCGCGTTGGCGTTCTTCTTCGGTTTTGCGACCTGTCCAACCGATTTCTTTGACTGCGGCTGTTAAACATTGCTTTA
>JAQVUC010000060.1 GCA_028699715.1 Anaerolineaceae bacterium
CGGGTCAGATCAAGCCTACTTAAGGAATGGTTGGAGACCTGACGGTCAAACCCCTCGCACGGCCTGTACCAGCCACGAAGTGGACGGGTATCAGGACACCGGCGAGAGCAGTAGTTACATCAATCAGTTGAGCAAGCTCAGCGTGGGTCAGATCAAGCCTACTTAAGGAATGGTTGGAGACCTGACGGTCAAACCCCTCGCGCGGCCTGTGCCAGCCACGAAGTGGACGGGTATTAGGACACCGGCAAGAGCAGCATTTTCGCGGCGGGAGTAAACCCCCGCCGTACGATAAACTTATATTAATTCTGCTTCTATCCAGACGGAAATTTCTTAATACAGCTGTTGTTGGGCTGTGTAGAGCTTGTAATATAGTCCTTTTTTCGTGAGCAATTCCTCATGCGTGCCAGATTCAACGATGCCGGTCCCCTCCAAGGCGACGATATGATCCGCGTTGCGCACGGTGGAGAGCCGATGGGCAATAATGATGGTTGTGCGCCCTTTGATCAGGCGGTCAAGCGCTTGTTGGATCAACATCTCGGTTTCTGTATCCACCGAGGAGGTGGCTTCGTCCAGGATCAGGATGGGGCTGTCCTTCAGCACTGCCCGGGCGATCGATAAGCGCTGCTTTTGCCCACCGGAGAGTTTGACCCCTCGTTCTCCTATCAGCGTGTCATAACCGTGGGGCATGCGATCAATAAACTCAGACGCGTTGGCGATTTCTGCCGCACGGATAACTTCCTCTTCAGTCGCGTCAGGTCGGCCAAAGAGGATATTTTCCCGGATTGTGCCGTGAAAGAGGAAAACATCCTGCAAAACCATGCTGATCGATTCGTGAAGCTGATCGAGTTGGATCTTGCGCACGTCCACGCCATCAATGCTGACTGAGCCATCAACAACATCATAAAAACGTGGGACCAGGCTGACCAGGGTTGTTTTTCCAACGCCAGTGGGGCCAACCAGGGCAACAGTGTTACCGGCTGGTATGTGGAGGTCAATATCAGTAAGAACGGGTTCGTCTTCGTTGTAATTAAACTGGACCTTTTCAAAATTGATGTTCCCGTGAATTGCTTCAGCAAAAATGTGCGGGTCGTCTGGTGAGGAAATTTCTGGTGAAACGGTGAGAATATCCGCGATACGTTCAAAACCAGCCAAAGACTCCTGAACAGCCTCCATAGAGTTGCCCAGGCTGCGGACCGGGGTGTAAAAGCTATCGAGATACAGGAAAAAAGCAACCAGATCAGCAATCGAAAGTGTGCCACTGATGGCCATGCGGGCACCGAAGAAAATCACAAGTAGCTGACCGATGCCAGCCGCAAAGTCAAAAATGGGGTTGAAGATAGCCATCAACTTCAGGGCGCGTAGGTTTTTGTGCAGTACGAGCTGGATTTTGTCATCCACTTTATAGAGTTCATTTTCTTCCCGTGCGAAGGCTTTTACTTCGCGAATACCAGAAAGACTGTCATTGAGAACGGCGTTCAACTCACCAATCGACTGTTGGCGGTTTTTAAAAGCGGGACGAACCAACTTGCTGTAGCCAATCAAGGCAAGGATGATCAAGGGAACGGGGATAAGTGTCAGTAATGTAAGTTGGATGTTCATGGACAGCAAGATGGCAATCACGCCGACCAAAGTGATGCCGTGCACAATCACATCCGGTAGAGCGTGGGCGATCATGCGTTCAAACAAGTCCGTGTCGTTGATGATGCGTGACATCAACTGACCAGTTTGTTTGTCCTCGTAAAAGCGTAGCGAAAGCTTTTGAATGTGTTGATAAACCATGCGCCGGGCATCCGAGACTACACCCCAACCCGCTTTGTGGGCGGCATAAGAGCGGACAAATTGCATCAGCCCGCGGGCGATAAAAACGATCAACGCGATGACGGAAATGCGGGTGACAAAATCCAATGTGCCCTGAGTGAGTGGCTCCGTAGTCAGCTTGTCAATCAAAAGACGGATGATCCAGGGGATCAGCAGCTGAGCGCCAACCAAACCCAGCATGGTTAGGGTGGTCAGAAGGATCATACCTGAATATTTCTTGGCAAGTTTGGCTAATAAGGGGAATGGTTTCACTTTTGATACCCGTCTTTATGTGAGATGATGACCGTGGCATTGTTACCCCAACGCGGGATTGGAATGCTCCAGGACTTGCGAAATTCTTTATCTTCCATCCAGAACAAAGCTGTCCCTTCGGTTACCCAGGAGTTAATAAAACCCCAGGGAGTGTGAATTTCGCCGTTGTAATGGTCCGGGTCATAGGCGGCAAAAAGCATAGTGTGTCCGCTGGCACCTTTGACCACGTTGTAATTTTTGGATTGTTTGCTGTAATAAATGGCGGGAGCATGATTGAACCACCAGTAAATGGTCACAAGGCTGGCAATGTTTTCTGCTTCCGCCGTAACTCTGAGAATTTCCGGATCGAGGTGGAATAATTTTGCCTGGATTGGAATTGAGCGGGTTCTGGCGAGATAGTTAATCAGCCGAATCTGCAAGGGAGGGGTGATGCCAGAGTTTGGAGCCAGACGAAAAAAGCGACCCCGCCACCAAACGCGATTCACTTCATCAATCAGCTCAAATGGATTTAAGCGAAAATCTGTCAGCAGTTCAATAGCCGCCACGATCGAGTGGATGGCACAATCGTTACCCATCTGCATGGTTTGAAATTTGGCCAGTTTCGTTTCTGGCATGGCTCGCAAGCTGGTTTTCTTCATTTGCCTATTTTACATTGAAATGGAGGCAAAGAGTTCAATCTACACCAATAGGGCTTTTGTTGACATTCATTTTTAAGCGTGTTAAGATAAGTGCATAACTGAATAACTGAGGTAACCCGATGCCCGGATGCCAGGGTGTAATGGTGGAAGCTGGTGAGAGACCAGCACTGTACCGCAACTGTAAGTCACTTTGACGAGTCAGGAAACCATCCTCAGGAAAACCCAGCAATGCCTTCTCGGATTAAGAAGGTGGGTGAGAAGCGCTCATATTCTCAACCCTTTCTAATCCAGAAAGGGTTGATTTTATAAACATAGGATCGAGGAGAATATGAAAAAAATCTTAACCTTTCTGGTGACACTCGTCATTTTGCTTTTGCCGGCATGCAACACCTTGTCAGTTTTGCCTGATGCGCCCCAAGCTGTTACCTATCCAGTTACTAACCCGACTCAATCTGATTCGGCAGAAGAATTGCCGATCACAGATCCTGAAGAAGAACAAGTCAGCATTGATTACGCCAAAAACTTTACCCTGGACTATAAAGACGGATATAAGTTGTTGACTGTCAGTGTGCCCTGGATGGGAGCTACTGAGTCGATGGTTTATGCCCTGGTACCAGAAGGATTTGATTCCACTATAGATTTGGAAGGTGTGACTGTCATTCAAACCCCTATCGATAGTATCGTCTCTCTTTCTTCAACCTACCTGCCATTTTTGGAGCAAATAGGAGAGTTGGAAAGTTTAGTCGCGGTCGACACGGCCGATTACATTTACAACGAGGAAGTACGTCATTGGGCAAGTAGCGGAATGATCGCCCAGGTAGGTAGCGGACCCAGCGTGGATGTGGAAAAAATGATCGAACTAAACCCTGACCTGATCATGACCTCCGCAACCGGGATGGCAGAATACGACACCCATCCGGTTTTAGAACAAGCCGGCCTGCCTGTTGTGATCAATTCCGATTATCTTGAGCAGGACCCCCTTGGCAGGGCTGAGTGGGGCAAGTTCATTGCCGCGTTTTTTGAGAAAGAAGCGCAAGCTGACCAGTTGTTTGACGAGATGGTCCAGCGTTACGAAGCGGCAAAGGCTTTGACCTCTACTATTACTGACAAAGCAAACGTGTTCATTAACACCCCCTATGAAGGGACCTGGTACATGGCTGGCAGTGAAAGTTACGCGGCAATCCTTTTACGGGATGCCGGCGCGCACTACTTGTGGGATGATTTGGAGGGTACAAGCGCCTGGCCGGTGGACTTTGAGGCGGTTGTAGACAGAGCCAAAGAGGCGGAATTTTGGGTCAATGTCGGCTTTGCCAACAGCTTATCTGACCTGACCGCCATCGACAGCCGCACTGCCGATTTCAAAGCATTCCAGGAAGGTAAAGTCTATAACAATAACGCTCGTGTCAGTGACATGGGTGGCACTGATTACTACGAGAGCGGCGTGGCCAATCCGGACGTGGTTTTGCTGGACTTGATCAAAATCTTCTATCCTGAATTGGCCGGTGAACATGAATTTTTCTATTACCAACAATTGGGTGAATAGTCACTGATGATGCAACAAGACCAACTGAAGTCAAAACCCCAGGCCATTAAAGGATCGCGATTATGGCTGTTTGCCTTGTTGTTTTTCTTGTTGCTTGTGGTGGTTGGATTAAATCTTTCCTATGGTTCTGTGAAAATACCGTTGGGAGACATTCTCAAGATGTTAACCGGGCAAGAAGGAGTGAAGGAGAGCTGGGCTTATATCATTCAAAACTACCGCCTTCCTAAAATTGCTACGGCAATTTTGGCTGGGATCGCGCTCAGTGCTTCCGGGCTGCAGATGCAGACCATGTTTCGCAACCCCCTGGCAGACCCATTTATCCTGGGCATCAATTCAGGTGCCAGCCTGGGTGTGGCCTTAGCCATCATGGGGGCGAGTCTGGCTGGCGGTTTGTTCGTCCCAGCTTTGAACGCGGCTGGTGGTTTGGGGCTGATCCTGGCAGCTTCGATTGGAGCAGGTTTGGTAATGGGCTTGATCCTCCTGGTAGGCAAGCGGGTCAACAACCCCACCTCTTTGTTGATCCTGGGGCTGATGTTTGGGCATGCTACCAGCGCTCTGGTGAGCCTTTTGATCTACTTCAGCGCGCCAGAAAAAGTAAAAGCTTACAACATTTGGTCTTACGGTGCCTTCAGCGGTGTTACCTGGGAGCAATTACATTTGTTTTTTCCTGTGATCCTGGTGGCTTTGGGGATTTTATTTTTCCTGCCCAAGGGCTTGAATGGTCTTCTGCTGGGTGAGGATTACGCCAAAACCATGGGCTTGAACGTTGACAGGCTGCGCCTGTTGATCCTGCTAAGCGCCTCCATCCTTTCCGGGACGGTGACAGCTTTTTGCGGACCGATTGGTTTTATTGGTGTGGCTGTGCCTCACATTGCCCGAAACATTTTTAAAACTTCGAACCATAAATTGTTGATCCCTGCGGTGATTTTGATTGGGGCAGTTGTGGCGGTGACAGCAGATTTGATCGCGCAGCTGCCTGGTAGTCAATTTGTTTTGCCCATCAACGTGATCACTTCACTCTTTGGAGCACCTTTTGTGCTTTGGATTGTCTTAAAAAGAAAGCGGGGTGCGGCATCTTTCAACGTGTGAACCACCCGCTTTTACGCACCACAGACCTGGAGGTTGGCCATCTGAATGGAAAGCCGGCCAAAAAAGTGGTGGCTTCCGGTCTGAATCTTGACCTTTTAGAGGGCGAGTTTGTCTGTCTGGTCGGACCCAATGGGGCAGGGAAATCAACCTTACTGCGCAGTATGACCGGGCTTCTACCTGTGCTGGGTGGTGAGATTGAAATCAGCGGCAAAAAATTGGCCCAGTTCACCCGAAAAGAGCTTGCTTATCAGATCAGTGTTGTCTTGACCAGCCCAATTGAAGTTGGCGCGATGTCTGTCAAGGAGTTAGTGGCCATGGGTCGCTTTCCCTTTACAGGTTTGTTTGACCGCATGAGCGAAAAGGATTGGCAAATCGTTCACCAAGCCCTGCAAATGGTTGGGATAGAAGGCTTTGAAGAGCGGTTGATCCATAAACTTAGCGATGGTGAACGCCAAAAGGTGATGATTGCCCGCGCGTTGGCGCAGGAACCCAGGATCCTTGTCCTTGATGAACCCACGGCATACCTGGACCTGCCAGGCCGGGTGAGCGTGATGAATTTGATGCGAGAGTTATCCAGCGAGCACGGCAAGACAGTTTTGACCTCAACCCATGATCTGGATTTGGCCATGCGCAGCGCGGACCGCTTTTGGCTGATGTCCGCCGGAGGAGAAATCATTCAGGGGGCTCCAGAAGATCTGGTGCTGAGCGGTGATTTTCAGAGAATTTTTGCCAGGGATAAGGTCAGTTTTGACTCTCAAAATGGGCACTTCTCGGTTGCCAACAAAGGTGAGGAGTTTGTCAGCTTGCATGGAGAGGGCGACGCCAGAGTTTGGACAGAACGCGCGCTGCAAAGGATTGGTTTCCAAGTTCTTGATCAAATTGAGGCTGACGCCCCACTGCGCATAGATATCGAAGAGGATGAAAAGGACGTATTTTGGGTGGTCAACGACAAATCAAGCAGCCAAAGATTTGTATCTTTGGCTGATTTGACCAGCTATTTGCGATTATTCAAAAATCAAGATACATTAAATTCTGATTAAAGGTTCAAATAAGAGAATTGCCGTCACCACGATGATCAATGCAGTTATCCCATAAGCCAGGAAATTGGTAAATTTTGAGTTGCCAAAACGACCCATGATTGAAGTGTCATTTGCCAATTTGAGTATTAATATCAAGACAACCGGCAGAAGAATCGCATTCATGGCTTGGGAGAGGATCATAATTGGGAATAAGGGGATACCAGGTATGAGCACAATCAA
>JAQVUC010000061.1 GCA_028699715.1 Anaerolineaceae bacterium
TCCTGGTGGCTGGCAGACCTGGTATGGGTAAGACCGGTTTTATGATCGGTATTGCCAAGCATGTCGGCATGGTTTTGCGCCGCAATGTGGCCATGTTCTCCCTGGAAATGTCTGCCGAACAGCTGCTGCAGCGTATGTTGGCTCAGGAAACTGAGATCGACTCACAAAAGTTGCGTTCCGGCCACTTCAGTGACAACGAGGCTGACGTCCTCACCCGAACAATCACCCGTTTTGAACACACCAACATCTTTATCGATGACACCCCCGGCATCACCCCGCTGCAAATGAGCGCGAAATGCCGGCGTCTGAAGGATGAACACAGCCTGGACCTGGTGATTGTGGATTATCTGCAGTTGATGTCTGGTGACCGGCGCTCAGAGAATCGTGTTCAGGAAGTTTCTTATATTTCCCGCCAGTTAAAGATCCTGGCCCGGGAATTGAACGTGCCAGTTATGGCAGCGGCTCAGCTCTCGCGTGCTGTGGAGCAACGCCAGGACAAACAACCGATCCTTTCGGACTTACGTGAGTCTGGTTCGTTGGAGCAGGATGCTGACATTGTAATGTTCATCAACCGGCCTTTCATGGACGATGAAACCAGCCCTTATCACAACATCGCCAAGGTTGCCATCGCCAAACACCGCAACGGACCGGTGCACTCAGGCATTGATCTGGTTTTCTTAGCCCGTCTGGCGCAGTTCAAGGACAAAGCTTATATTGATGAAGCCTGACATGCCGCCAAGCCACCAAGCCCAATTCTCTGAAAAAACTGTCGCAATAAATTTGCCGGCAAATTTCATTGGTGTGATTGAGCAGCTTGATGGCGATCAAATTCTGATCCTGATCACCCTTTTTCAATTGCTTAGCAATCAGGAACAGGAATGTGAGCTTTGCGAAGCCTTCCTGCTCAGGGAAATGCTTCCAAAAGCGTTCAGGGAAGATGCCGCTCGCTGGGAAAAGGCTGTTACCGGTCTGATCCAAACAGGCTTGTTGTTCTCTTTTCCTGAGCCCCAAAACCCGGATAAGACCTATTTGATCCCAGGCACTCCTCAAGGCATAAAGATATTTCAAGACCTGAACAACCAACCTGATTTGATCCATAACTATGCTGTGGCGGATGTTCTTCCCTACCCGGATAAGCCCAATCTCTTCAAATTATATGAGGACAACTTTGGCGCGCTAACCCCAATGACAGCTGAAATGTTGAAAGCCGATCTGGAAACTTTCCCGGCTGAGTGGATCGAAGAAGCCATGAAAGAAGCAGTTCAGTACAACGCGCGAAACTGGAAATATGTTCAGGCCATCCTAAAAAATTGGCAGGAAAAAGGACGTAAGAGAAGCAATGAAGAAAATCGACGAGATATCGACGAATTTAGGAAGCTCTATCTCGAACAACAGAGAGAAATCAGAGACTCAGGAACCCCCGGCGGATAGAACCGGTACAAATCTTGGTCCTGGCGATCCAAATTGTCCGATCTGCCATGGGATAGGATTTGTTGGCTATGATGTTCCCTTTGACGACCCGCGTTTCGGAAGCATGCAGGTTTGCACCTGCCGGCTTAAAGAGGTGCAGGCAAAACAACAGGAGCATCTCTACCAGTTAAGCAACCTGGGCGCGCTTTCTGATTTGACCTTTGACAACTTTTTGCCCCGCGGCAGGGTCGGGCTGGGGCTAACGCAGGCTAATTCTTTGGAGCAGGCTTTCAACTCAGCCCAAAATTTTGCCGGCATGCAAAAAGGCTGGCTGCTTCTAACCGGCGGCTATGGATCAGGTAAAACACACCTGGCAGCAGCAATTTCGAACCAGGCTGTCGCCATGGGCACGGCCACAATTTTTCTGACCGTGCCGGATTTGCTCGACTGGCTGAGGTTTTCTTTCTCTGGTTCAAGCGAGTCTAACTTTGAAACCCGCTTTAATGAAATCCGGACTGCTCCTTTACTGGTCATGGACGATTTTGGTACCCAGAGCACGACTCCCTGGGCAGACGAGAAATTATTCCAAATCATCAACTCACGCTACATCAACCGCCTGCCGACGGTCATCACCAGTAATAACCAACTTAATGATTTTGAAGGCCGGATCCACTCCCGCTTGCTGGACCCAGACCTTGTGACCCATGTACACATCCTGGCACCGGATTTCAGGAACCCAATCGATGAATTCGGTCATCCGGAACTTTCAAGCCTGAACCTGCATTCCCGCCAGAGCTTTGGGAACTTTAACTTCCGCAAAAATGAAAATCTATTAAAAGAAGACCTCGAGTCCCTGACTGAAGCTTTCCAGGTCAGCCAGGCTTTTGCTGAAAATCCCAAGGGATGGCTGAGCATCCACGGTACCTACGGCAGCGGCAAAACCCATCTCGCGGCTGCCATAGGCAATTACCAGGCTGCCAAAGGTATGCCGCCCCTGTTTGTTGTGGTGCCGGATTTACTCGATTATCTGCGGGCAGCCTTTGCTCCCAACAGCGGGATGAGCCTGGATAAACGATTTAATGAGATCCGCACAGCCAGATTGCTCATTCTTGACGACTTGGGGACTCAATCCGCGACTCCCTGGGCAAAGGAAAAAATATACCAACTCTTCAATTACCGCTATAACGCCGAGTTGCCAACCGTGATCACGTCATCCTTTTTGCCGGACCAACTGGACCAGCGCATCTACAGCCGCTTATCCGACCGGCGCTTATGCCGCCTGGTTGTGATCAGCGCACCAGGTTACACAGGAAAGTAAACAAAACAACCGCGAAATAATGGGTATAATCTAGCCTTGTGTGTCTACTATTTGAATTGAACACGGCAACTGTGCCGTTTGACAGGAGATAAATTTATGAATAAAAAGATCATCCGAGAGGTCCCCAATAGCTTTAACCTGCCTTATCGTCTCAAGAGACTGGCTGATATCGCTCATAACCTTTGGTGGGTGGGCAACCCCGATGTAGCCCGTCTGTTCAAGCAGATCGACGCGCTCAAATGGAGACTTTCCAACCATAATCCGGTGGTTTTACTGCGGACAGTTGAGAAATCGAAACTTGAAGATTTGATCAAAGACCGCTATTTTCTCGATCACTATGATCGCATCGTGCGCGACTTTGACGCCTACATGAACGGGAAAGATACCTGGTTCAATCGCGAGTATCCCGGCACTGAGAACGAAAAAATCGGCTATTTCTCTTTTGAATACGGTCTGCACGAATCTCTGATGGTTTATGCCGGTGGTCTGGGAATCCTTTCAGGTGATCACCTCAAAGAAGCCAGCGACCTGGGTTTACCCATGGTTGCGGTCGGCTTCCTTTACACCTATGGTTATTTTTCCCAGCGGATCACGGAAGATGGCTAGCAGGAAGCGCATAGCATCGAACTTAAGTTCAGCGACCTGCCTGTAGTCGCGCTTTATGACGAAAACCATGAACCAATCAAAATTTCGATCGATCTGCCAGGACGCAACTTGTATGCCCGTTTGTACGAACTCAATGTCGGACGGGTGCCGTTGGTGTTGCTGCATACCAACATCCCTGAAAATACTCCCCAGGATCGTGAATTGACGGACAAGCTCTACATCAGCGATCCCGAACTGCGTATTTCCCAGGAAATGCTCTTGGGTGTCGGCGGTTTGAGAGCCTTGCAGCGCTTGGGTCACAACCCTGCCATCTTCCACATGAACGAAGGTCATTCTGCTTTCCTGGCATTGGAACGCATGCGTCAGCTGGTTGAAAAGGGACACACGCTTGATGAAGCTAAAGAAGCTGTCAAAAAGACGAGTGTCTTCACCACCCACACACCCGTACCGGCAGGAAACGATGAGTTCCCCACCTGGTTGATCGACAAGTATTTTGCGAACTATTGGAGCAGCCTTGGTTTAGACCGTAACAAGTTTATGGACCTGGCAAAGGTCAAAACCGATTGGTCAGACGAGGTTTTCAGCATGCCGGTTTTGGCATTGAGACTTTCAGACTATCGCAATGGTGTTTCCAAATTGCACGGGGAAGTTTCCCGCAATATGTGGCAGTACCTCTGGCCAGATAGAAATCCGGAGGAAGTGCCAATCAGTTACATCACTAATGGTGTTCACACCGGTACTTGGATCGCCCGCCGATTGTCTGATCTCTACGATAAGTACCTGGGTGTGGATTGGACTGAGCGCCTGGATGACCCTGATATGTGGGAAAGAATCGAAGCCATCCCTGATAACGAACTTTGGCAGGTACGCATCCACCTCAAGCGAAAACTGGTCAGCTATATGGTTGCCCGTGCCCGTGGTGAATGGGAACATGACCGCGTTCATCCTGTCCAAACCGTTGCCAGCGGTGTTTTGCTTGACCCCCTGGCTCTGACGATTGGTTTTGCCCGCCGCTTTGCCACTTACAAACGCGCAAACCTGGTTTTCAAAGATTATGAGCGACTGATGAAAATAGTCACAGACGAAGAACATCCGGTTCAAATCATTTTTGCCGGCAAGGCTCATCCAGCTGATGAGCCCGGCAAACGCCTGATCCAGGAAGTCTATCGACATGTCAAGAGCTCAAGGAATGGTGGGCGCCTGGTCTTTTTGGATGATTACGACATGGACATGGCACGTCACCTGGTCCAGGGTGTGGATATTTGGCTCAACACTCCCCGACGCCCACGTGAGGCATCCGGAACCAGTGGCATGAAAGCCGGCATGAACGGCACACTTAACTTTTCAGTGCTCGACGGTTGGTGGGCGGAAGGCTTTAATGGCAAAAATGGTTGGGCGATTGGCGACAATCGTCATTATGAAGACCCCGATTTGCAGGACGAAGCAGACGCGCTCAGCCTCTATGAGACACTTGAGAATGAAATTGTGCCCATGTATTACACAAAACGTTCTGCTGATGGGCTGCCAGGAGACTGGATTGAACGCATCAAGGAATGTATCCGCACCGTTTCACCGCAATTCTCCATGACCCGCATGGTCAAGGAGTACATGACCGATCTCTATCAGCCCGCCCTGGAGACTGCCCGGGCTGAAGTCCAAGTCAAAGCGGATAATTAATTAAGATCATCATGGCAGATATCTTTACACCAACTGCTATCCTGACGGCTATCCTCATCTTTGCCGTCAGAGTTTTATCCATCTCCATGGATACCCTGCGTTTCATGCTCACGATGCGTGGGAAAAAGGGTATCGCCTGGATTTTGGGCTTTTTTGAGTCAATCCTGTTTGTGCTGACAGTTGGCGCCGTGCTGAATGACTTGTCGAATTTTTTGTACACGATCGGATACGCGGCTGGCTTTGCCACAGGCAATGTGGTTGGCATGGCCATTGAGCGTCGGCTCGCGCTGGGTTTTGCCCACCTTAGTGTGGTCAGCAAAATGCACGGTGACGAAATCGCGCAAGCGCTGCGGGATAGCGATTTTGCCGTAACTGAGATCAATGCGATTGGAAGAGATGGCCCGGTAATGATTTGTGACCTGGCGGTCCGGCGCAAGGATGTTGAAACTGTGGAGTCGGTTGCCCTGACCATAGACCCTGAGGCTTTTATCACAACAGAAGATGTCACACCTCTGCGCAGTGGATATTGGGGGAGGAACAATGTCCGCAGATAACAGGCACACAAACAATAAAAGAGCCCTCATTTTCGATTTTGACGGCTTGATTTTGGATACCGAAACAGCCGAAGTTGAGATTTGGACTGAGCTCTATTCCCAGGTTGGACTTTCTTTCAACATGGACGCCTATATGCACCTGGTTGGGGCTAATGGGGAAAGAGGCTTTCACCCAGCCGATCCGATTTCCGATCGCCCTGGCGAAGAACGCAGTAATGACCAGGTAAGAGTTGAACATCGACGGCTGGCCTGGGAAAAAACCCTGAAATTGCAGCCGCTGGAAGGGGTGGTGGATCTGATTCACTCGGCTAAAACCAAGGGCTATACCCTTGCGATTGGCTCAAGCGCCAACTACGATTGGGTCTCCACGCATTTGAAACGGCTGGGATTGTTCGAATACTTTGATACCATCGTGACCTTTGACGACGTCGAGGAAGCCAAACCGGCTCCTGATATCTACCTGAAAGTGCTTGAAAAGCTAAATATCAGCGGTGACCAGGCAATTGTCCTGGAGGATTCTTACAACGGAGTATTGGCTGCAAGGCGTGCCGGTATCCGGGCTGTGGCTGTCCCCAACCCAATCACAAAGGATCAGGATTTCAGCCTGGCAGAGTCCGTCCTGGACAGCATGCGGGAACTAGACCTCAAAAACTACTTCTAAGACATACCAAAACCATGAGAGAGGCCGCCCGCCTCTCTTTTTTTACACCATGGAGCACACGAAATAGATGTGCATATACCAAATCGTGTTTGCTCCAAAGAATTGGAAATAAGTGATCTACAATTGAATCTAGAAAGATATAGGGCACATCATTTAGGCATTATGTAAGCATTAAGGGTTAGAAATTATCAAAGAAACACAAGCATTTAGTTGCGTATCAGCAAAGTGAAACCTTTTATTGGGGGATGACAAAAAAGGTATAAATCGCACTCAATTAAGTCTCAAATTGTTGAAAAACCCTATTGAAAAAAATAATTAAGTATTACAATAAATCAATTCACTGCTTTTTAAATAATTACATAAGAATAACAAA
>JAQVUC010000062.1 GCA_028699715.1 Anaerolineaceae bacterium
CCCCACCCCACAATCAACAGTTGAAGCAACTGCCACAAGCGCAGTCCCAACCGCGGCTGTAGGCACAACTGAGGTTGAGGAAACAGCCACCAGCCTGCCGCCCTCCGGGGGTACCGATGCCGGTGTATGGGTGCGAAGCGATCCGGTTGATGGCGCTAGCATCTCAGCTGGAGGTAAATTCAACGTTGTTGTGACCCTGATGAACATCGGCACCACCACCTGGACGACTGACTACTACATCCAGTTCACCGGCGGAGATGCCATGGGCTCAGCCACCAAAATCAATATGCCCTATGAAGTTCCACCCCAGATGAGCGTCCAATTCACGATGGAATTTACTGCTCCCACGACCACCGGGACGGTCAGAAGCGACTGGAGCATTGTCAACCCCAATAACGTGGGCATCGGCATTTTCTGGTTTGAATACACCATCATCTAAATTCCACCTTCCCATGAGTATTGAAGAAAAAATCAAAGCCGGGGCAAAAGACCTCGGCTTTGTTGCGGTAGGGTTCACCAAGCCTGAGAGCCCTGCCCGCTATCCTGACTTTGTCCAGTGGCTAAAGGAGAGCAAGCAGGCCGGCATGAGCTACCTGGCTGAAGAGCGTTCGCTAGCTGCAAGGAAAGATCCTCGCGAACTATTGCCTTCGTGTCAGACGATCATTTGCCTGGCGCTGCCCTACCTGCCCGTTGACCCTAAAGGAAAAGAGCCCGGGCAAGGAAGAATCGCTTCCTACGCGTTGGAAAGGGATTATCACCAGGTCGTTACCGAGAAACTTAGCCTTTTGGTTGGAAAGATCAGGGAGATCTATGGGCAGAGCTTTGAGCATTACGCCTGCGTGGATACTTCGCCGATTTTGGAGAAATACTACGCGCAAGAAGCGGGACTGGGATGGATAGGACGAAATTCGTTATTGATCAACCCGGACTATGGCTCCTGGATTTTTCTGAGCGAACTTCTGGTCAGCATTGAGATGACAGCTGATCAACCCTTTGCCTACGATGGTTGTGGCGAATGCCAGCGCTGCCTGCAAGCCTGCCCGACCCAGGCGATCCTGCCCAACCGGACTATCGACGCGCGGCGCTGTCTCAGCTATCTGACCATCGAGAACCGCGGCGAAATCAGTGATGATTTAAAACCGTCTGTGAGGGATTGGATATTTGGTTGCGATATTTGCCAAAACGTCTGCCCGGCAAACGCAGCCATAGCAAAAAGACAAAGATTGAAAGAACAAGAACCCCTGTTTGAGGCTTTTCCGGATTTAGCAGCAAGCCTGACTCTGAGCCCTCAGGAATTCAAGCAGAAATACGGCGATACGCCCGTTTGGCGGGCAAAATATAAGGGCTTCAGGCGCAATGTGGCCATCGCCATAGGGAATAGTCAACAAAAAAGTTTCATCCCCCTCTTGGAAAAACAAGCCCTGAGCGAAAATGATGCTGTGGTTCTTGAAGCCATCCAGTGGGCTTTAGGTCAATTGAAAAAGTGAGCGCTTTACTGCGCTTTTATGGCATAATAAGGCTTACTGTCTCAACAAGGCAGGGAGCCTTCATGCAAACACATCAAACCGTCTCGCATACTCACTGGTCACAGAGGATAGGGATACAAATCTGTTCCCGCTTTGCTCTCGTTGCACGAATAGGTTTAATTGCGGAGATCTTTCAGGTGGATACCGCCTGTCTACGGCCTGGGGTAGGATGAACCAGACTCATCCGGAACCCAGTTTCTGGATTGGAGACATTCCAATCTACGGCCGGCTTATCCTTGCGCCGATGGATGGACTTTCTGATGCCAGCTACCGCTGGATCACCAGGAAGTTAGGCTCGGCTTATTCGGTATCAGAGTTCGTCAATACCCTGGATTACGCCAACCAGAAAAAATATGAGAAAAAAAGGCTGCTTTTCCGCGAAGAAGAAAGACCTTTTGCCGCGCAACTGCTGGATAACGATGCCGTTCGCATGGCTGAATGCGCCGCCAGGATCGAAGAGGAATTCCATCCAGATATGATCGACATCAACATGGGCTGCTCTGCCAAAAGCGTGGCAGGTCGCGGCGCCGGGGTCGGGTTGATGAAAAACCCCAGCCTGGTGAAGGAAATCTTCCGCCTGGTCAGCCAGGCGGTGCATGTACCCGTCACAGGGAAAATGCGGCTGGGGTGGGATGAAAGCAGCCACAATTTTCTTGAATTATCTGAATTGGCTGTCGAAAACGGCGCTCAACTGATCGCTCTGCACGGTCGCACCCAAAAAAATTCCTTCAACAAACCTGCTCACTGGGAGCCAATCGCTGAGCTTAAAAAGCGGCTGAGAGTGCCGGTGGTTGGAAACGGAGATGTCTGGAAGGTTGAGGATGCCAGGCGCATGCTGGCAGAAACGGGCTGTGACGGAGTCATGATCGGGCGGGCTGCCAAAGCCAACCCCTGGATTTTCAGCTGGCGGGATCGTGAGCAAATCCCGGTTCAGGAAGTGTATCAATTGGCCCGTTATCAGTTACAGGAAATGTTGCGGCTGCAACCGGAAAACGGTCTGATGCCTTTCCGCAAATATCTCAAAGCTTATTTGGAACCTTACCAGATCCCGCGCGAAATAATGAAAGCTTTACTTACCTGTCAGGATGGCACTATCCTGATCGAACGAATCGATCAGGTTTTTCAATCGCTGGGCGCTGATTTAGACGCCCCTCAAATCATTGATTTTTCAAGTTTATCTCAGGAGGTTTAATGGAAATTGAAAATGTAGTTTCAGTTGAAGAGGAAAAGCAGCAATACAAACGCAGTGTACGCGCCTGGACCATGTATGACTGGGCTAATTCCGCTTTTGCCACCACCGTGATGGGCGTGGTGCTGCCGGCTTACTTTGGCGATTTCATTGCCAAGGGTGCTTCAGTCCCGATTTGGGGACAGGCAGTCGCCATCGGCAGTTTGTTGGCAGCAGTCTTGAGCCCGATTTTGGGCGCTATCGCTGATTTCAAGGCCAGCAAAAAGAAATTCATGGCATTTTTTATTGCCCTGGGTGTCATCAGCACGGCTTTGCTTTGGTTTGTTGTCTCGCCTGAGGATCAGACCCTGTGTATTGTCCTTTACATCCTTGGGACGGTTGGCTTTGCTGGTTCTCTTGTCTTCTATGACAGTCTTTTGCCCCACGTCGCCAAGGAGGATGAAATCGATCAGGTTTCCTCGCGGGGTTACGCGCTGGGCTATATTGGCGGCGGGTTGCTGCTGCTGATCAACGCCATCATGATCTTTGTTGGGCCGCGTTTTCTGACCAGTATGTCCGAGAGTGAAGCCACAGCCCTGATGATGCGCCTGAGTCTGGTCAGCGTGGCTGTTTGGTGGGCGATCTTCTCAATTCCGATCTTCAAACACGTCAAAGAACCGCCAGCCAAAGGAGAAAGCAGTGAAATCGGAAAAAGTGTTTTGACGGTTGGCTTTCAGCGCCTGGTCAAGGCTTTTGCAGGCATTCGCGAGTTCAAGGACCTGTTCCTGTTCCTGATCACCTTCTTCGTCTACGCCAACGGCATCGGCACCATCATCACCATGGCGGCCGCTTTTGCCTCCGACCTTGGTTTCAGTACCTTGACGATCCTGGGCACTTTTCTGATGGTTCAATTTGTAGCCGCGCCTTTCGCGATCTTGTTTGGTAAATTAGCCAAGAAAATGGGCAACAAAAAAGCGATCACGCTGGCACTGTTGGTTTATACCGTTGTGGCAGTCGTTGGTTACTTCATGAGCCAGGAATGGCATATGTTCCTGCTTGGCTTTGGCGTGGCCATGGTCCAGGGTGGCAGCCAGGCTCTGAGCCGCTCCTTGATTGGTAAGATGATGCCCAAGAGCAGAAGTGCCGAATTTTATGGCTTTTTCAGCGTCTCAGAGAAGTTCAACACGGTTGTTGGACCCGCTTTGATGGCTTTCATCACCGCCCAGACTGGCAACCCCCGTTTGGGGATCGTCTCCCTGGTCATCTTCTTTATCGCCGGGATCATTTTGCTGCGCTTTGTCAATATTGAGCGGGGTACTGCCCAGGCTGAAGCTGTTGATCGGCAAATGGTTGAACTTTAAGCAGATAACCCAAAAAATTTTAGCCATATTAGGCTGAATTCAGAGACAAGTAAATAAAACAAACAGAGTGTAAATTTTTATGCTCTGTTTGTTTTAAGTTTACAAGTGGAACAATGAGACGGTGATTAAAATTTGAGCAAAAAACAAGCTCACGATTCCACAAAAAACAAAAGGCACTATAATTTATTACAGCATGATGATTAAAGTTCCCCAGGAGAGATTCAGAACAAAATGAAAAATTTTCGTGTTGCTGTTTTAGCGAATTTAAAAGAAAACGCGCCAGTTTTTGAGGGGATGGGAGGGGATCAATGGGATGACCTTGATTCCGCATCCACGGTGCAAACCCTGGTGGAAGCACTTAAATCCGGAGGGCACGAGGCGGAATTCCTCGAGGCTGACGAAACGATCATTGATACGATCCGGCAATATAAACCCGACATCTGTTTCAACATTGCTGAAAGCCATTTTGGAGACTCGCGCGAGGCTCAAATCCCGGCCATCCTGGAGAAAATGCGGATCCCTTATACCGGATCAAAAATCCTGACCCTGGCGCTGACATTGGATAAACCCATGACCAAACGCGTGCTGGCCTGGCACAATCTGCCCACCCCCGAGTTCCAAAGCTTTGAGCGGGTGGATGAACCCCTGGAAGAGGGAATGGAATTTCCGCTCTTTATCAAACCCGCCCGGGAAGGGACTGGCATGGGGGTCAGCTATGAATCCATCCTGCATAATGAAGAAGAACTGCGCACCCAGCTTGAGTACATCATCCGCAAGTACAAGCAAAGCGCCCTGGTTGAACGCTATATTGAAGGGCGGGAAGTCACTGTCGGCTTGGTGGGAAACCTGATCGGTCCGGTCGCCCGCCGTATCCCTTTGGATGAGTCCGCCCACCGTGTGCAGGCTGGTTTACGCTTTTTACCCCCCATGGAAGTCAACCTGGCACCCTGGCTTGAATTTGGCGGTGTGTACGGCAACACGCTCAAAACCGACCATGCCGCGGACCTGGAATACCTCTGCCCAGCCCCCTTGGACGAGGACATGATCGATGAATTAAACTGGCTGGCGGCGGCGGTCTTCCGCGTGACCGGCGCGCTGGACGTTTCCCGGATCGATTTCCGTTTGGACGCGCATGACAACTTCAAGCCCTATATCCTCGAGATCAATCCGCTGCCGGGCTTAATGCCAAAGCTTTCAGATATTGTGATTGAAGCAGAAGCAGACGGCATCAGCCATGCTGAGTTGGTCAACCTGATCCTCAACACTGCCCTGCAGCGTTACGGGATGATTTAGACCATGACGATTACCATTCGTCTCTTCACCATGCAGGATTATCAGGATTTGGTTGAACTGTGGAACGGTCTATCTGGATTTAAGCAGGGTTTGCGCAGCATTGATGACAGCCAGGCTGGCATTGAAAAATTCCTGCGGCGCAACCCGAAGACCTGCTTTGTGGCTGAAGAGGACGGAGAACTGCTTGGTGGGATTCTGGCCGGGCACGATGGCCGGCGCGGATACATCTACCATGCCGCAGTTCGCTCTGAGTTTCAGGGGAAAGGGATTGGCAAGCAGCTGGCAGACAGGGCTTGCGAGGCGCTGCGAGAAGAAGGCATTACCAAGGCCGGCATGTTAGTTTTCGCGACCAATGAGCAGGGCAATGCTTTTTGGGAGAGCCAGGGCTGGCAGACCCGCCCGGATCTTACCTATCGTAACAAAACGCTCAACCCAGATAATCTCTAAGAACACTAAATCCAAGCTCCACAATCACATTCTGGCACGATTCATGCTGCCTATTAAGTGAAGTGCATTTTTTGGAGCACTTCAGCCGGGAGGGTTTATGTTAGCACTCGCCTACTGTGGAACCTGTTGTGAGGAATGTCCGGTTTTTCAGGCTACCCAACATAGAGATGAAATTCATAAGCGCTGGCTGGCAGCCGAATATTCCAGCGAAGAACTGTGTTTCAGCACCCGGGATATGACCTGTCATGGCTGTCACAGCCAGCAAAGGTTGGAATCGCGCATGTGCCAGGGCTGCCCTATCCGCGCCTGTGCCTCTTCAAGAAAGCTCAATTCCTGCGCTGAATGCCGGGATTACCCCTGCCTCTTGATTGAAAGATTTGTTCCGATTGAAACTGACGCCCGCACACAGCTGGAGTTGGAAAGGCAAAAGGTGCT
Source organism: Anaerolineaceae bacterium (assembly GCA_028699715.1). Taxonomy (GTDB): domain Bacteria; phylum Chloroflexota; class Anaerolineae; order Anaerolineales; family Anaerolineaceae; genus Mesolinea. Next base: position 6,231 of record JAQVUC010000062.1, read on the forward strand.
CATCGAGGTGTAAGTCCAATGAAATGTCTGTAAAAAATAATCTGACACTTATCGGCGGAAAGAAAACGGGCAAGACAATTTAAATTTTTCAGATGAAACGTCGGAGTGAGACCGCGCAAAGCAAATTCATTCAGAGGCGACAGGGCGGTCTCATTCCGACCTACATTTATTGGAATATCCATACAAAAACAGGCTGGGTAATCCAACCTGTTCTCAAAAAACGTAAATCGAGAAAATCTTTAGGACTTGCCCCTCATGCGCGGGTCAAGCACGTCGCGCATGGCATCCCCCACCAGGTTCCAACCCATGACAAAGAGTGTTAAGATCAAACCAGGATAA
>JAQVUC010000063.1 GCA_028699715.1 Anaerolineaceae bacterium
GATCGAGCAGGAAGTGACCATGGAGCGCTATGTGCCCATTCCTGAAGAAGTCCGCGAGATTTATAAACTTTACCGACCAACGCCGCTGATCCGCGCCCGCAGGTTGGAAAAAGCCCTGCAGACCCCGGCACATATCTACTTTAAATATGAAGGGGAATCCCCTGCCGGCTCTCATAAGCTGAACTCAGCCATTCCCCAGGCTTTTTATAACAAGATCAGCGGTACGCACGCTCTGACCACCGAAACCGGCGCGGGGCAGTGGGGTACGGCCCTGGCAATGGCCGGCCAGATGTTTGATATTGACGTGGAAGTTTATATGGTCAACGCCTCTTACCTGGGCAAACCCTATCGCCGCGTCATCATGGAAACCTACGGCGCAAAAATTTTCCCCAGCCCTTCGCCTTACACCAAAATCGGCCGGAGCTACCTGGAACAGCGCCCTGACCATCCCGGCTCACTTGGTATAGCCATTTCTGAGGCGGTTGAGGTGGCAGCTGAATCTGGCGGGACCAAGAAGTATGGACTCGGCTCGGTTCTGAACCATGTCATTTTGCACCAAACTGTGATCGGTGAGGAAGCCCTCAAACAAATGGATTTAGCCGGTGAATATCCCGATGTCGTCATCGGCTGTGTGGGCGGTGGGTCCAATTTCTCCGGTTTGGCTTTTCCTTTCTTGCGGGCAAACCTGAAAGATGGTCAGCGCACCCGCATGCTGGCAGTAGAGCCGACAGCCACCCCCAGTCTGACCAGGGGTGTTTACGGCTTTGATTATGGCGACAGCGCCGGGATCGTGCCCATCCTCAAGATGTATACCTTGGGAAGCGATTTCATCCCTGACCCCATCCATGCCGGCGGTCTGCGCTATCACGGCATGTCGCCTATCTTAAGTGGGCTTTACAATGCCGGGCTGATTGAAGCCGTTGCGGTTGGGCAGCGAGAGGTTTTTGAAGCAGCGATTCAATTTGCCCGTACAGAAGGCATCTTGCCCGCGCCGGAATCCGCCCATGCCATCCGCACCGCAATCGACGAAGCCATTGACGCGCGGGAGAAAGGCGAGAAGCGCGTGATCCTCTTCAACCTTTCCGGGCACGGATTTTTGGACCTTGCTGCTTATGACAACTATCTGCATAACGGCATGACCAATGGAAGTATCCCCGAAGCTCAGTTTGAAGGGCTGGCCGACCGTTTGCCAAAAGTAAAATTTTAACTCCAGCTTTTTCTACCGGTGAGGTCGATTCTGATCTCACCGGTAGCCTTCTCTCAAACCTCCTCAGGGAAAAGCTTGCATTAGAGGCTATTTTCAAGGTATTATTCCTTTAAATGCCTTGACAAATCTATGGGTAGGTGTGATATACTCATTCTCCGCGTCTCAAGCACCTCGAGGCGCTTAATTACGTAAGTTTGAAGGGAAGTACGATGAATCATACAGAATTATTGAAATCTGTGCAAGCAGAGAAAAACGCAAATATTCCTGACCTTTTCCCTGGCGATAATGTCAGTGTCCATACGAAGATCAAAGAAGGCGATCGTGAACGCATCCAGGAGTTCAAGGGTGTGGTGCTGTATGTGCGTGGAAGCGGCAATGATGCCACCTTCACCGTCCGCCGTGTTGCCAGCAATGGTATCGGTGTGGAACGTACCTTTCTGTTCAACTCCCCCCGCATTGCCAAAGTGGTGGTGGAACGCCACAACAAAGTCCGCCGCGCCCGGCTTTATTTCCTGCGCGAACGCACCGGCAAGAGCGCGCGCCTGAAGCAGCGTTTCTAAATCACTAGCAGGAGAACCCCGTGTTCTCTCCATCCAGAAAGCCTTTCTACCCTTACGTGTTAGAAGGCTTTTTGTTTTAACTACGGTCGAGGTCTTATGCAAAAACCCAGGATTGGCATCCCGTCAGGCAGACTAAGCAGCAAAGAAGGTTCACCTTACTTTCATAGCCGCCAGGTAGATATCGCAGCTGTTCTGAACGCGGGAGCTGTAACTCTGCTGCTCCCGGCTCTAATCCCCCTGGATGAGATCCCGGATTTAGTCGGATTGCTGGATGGGTTTTACCTTACCGGTGGGGCGGATCTGGACCCATCTCTCTACGCAGAGCAGCCGCATGAATCGGTTTACGGCGTTGACCCCCTCAGAGATGCTTTTGAGCTTGCCCTGATCCGTGAAGTCATCGCTCAGGATAAACCTTTGCTGGCGGTTTGCCGGGGAGCGCAGACCCTCAATGTCGCTTGCGGTGGCACCCTGTATGTGGACATCGCCAGTCAGTTGCCGCAAGCCAACAAACACGACTGGTTTCCTTCGTACGAGCGGGATAAGTTGGTTCACGATGTGCAAATTGAAGCCGGTAGCAAACTGCACCAGTTGCTGGGTGTGGCTCACCTGCGTACCAACAGCCTGCATCATCAGGCTATCAGGCAGCTGGGGGAAGGATTGCGCGCGGTGGCCTGGGCGGAAGATGGCGTCATAGAAGCAGTCGAGCACCGTCAGTGCCGTTTTGTGCTTGGCGTTCAATGGCACCCCGAGTGGCTGCAGGACCAGGAACCCATGCGAGCCCTCTATCAGGGCTTTGTACAAGCCTGTTCAGATAACAAGCGACTATAATTAAAGTGTGAATACAAAAGAAGTGCCCTCTGCACCTATCGGCATTTACGATTCTGGCGTTGGCGGTCTGACCGTCCTGCGGGCGGTGCGGGTGCTGCTCCCTGGGGAAGATCTGATCTATCTGGCCGACCAGGCCAAAGTCCCCTATGGCAGCCGGCCTTTGGTGGAAGTGCGTCAGTTAGTCGAAGGCGCAGCCCGCTTCTTGATGGAGCAGGGTGCAAAACTGATCGTGATCGCCTGTAATACCGCTTCCGCCGCCGGGCTAAGGCACTGGCGGGAACTCTTCCCGGACTATCCTTTGGTTGGTATGGAACCGGCCGTCAAACCCGCGGCCGAGCAAACCCTGAGCGGCAAAGTGGGCGTTTTGGCTACCCCATCAACCTTCCAGGGAGAGATGTACGCCTCTGTTGTGGAAAGGTTCGCCCAGGATGTTCAGCTTTTTGAGGCAACTTGTCCGGGTCTGGTCAGGCAAATTGAAAGAGGCTATCTGACCACGCCCAAAACCCGCAGGATTTTGGAAGAGGCGATTTTGCCGATGATGGAGCAGGGCGTGGATACCCTGGTGATGGGCTGCACCCACTTTCCCTTCGTCATTCCTCTGATCAAGCAGATCAGCGGTCAGGGCATGCGCGTGATCGATCCTGCGCCGGCAGTCGCGCGCCAGGTTGAGCGCGTTCTGGAGCAGCACGAATTGCTCAATCTGCAGCAGCGCCCGGGCACCATACGCTACTTCACCAGCGGCGACCCCCAACGGCTTGCCAACTTGCTGCCCAAGTTGACCGGAGATGAGGCTGCTGTAAAAGGGCTCACCTGGCAGGGTGATCAGTTGCAACTCAGACCTGATGCCTGAAAATTCTAACCCAAATACCCAATAGTCCACCAATTTCAAAAAATACTCGAATAACATAAAATAATTATAGACAAACGATAAATTTTGCGTTATCCTTTTAGTATCTTAGGTAAAATGTGTAACTAAGAGCGGAGGTAAAAAGTGAAAACAAAAATCCAAACAATTATTGTTGAAATTGGTGTGGTCCTTGCTATGTTGCTGACAGTTGCTGTCGCAGTGGGTCTATATTATTTATCTTTTGATGTCTCATTGGTTAATCCGACGCTTACTTACATGCGTGTGCCGGTCTTGATCATGGCGTGGAGTTTTTTGGCTTGCCTCCTGGCCGCGTTGATCATTGCCTTGTTATTACTGGAAAGTATCCGAAGAGACAAGATATTCGAACCAGGTTCTGTGCGAAAGTTAAAAGCAATCGGCAATTGTGCTCTGGTGGCCATCATTCCTTTAGTAGCGCTCCTCATTTACACCCGAGCCGAAGTGGCTGGTTCCATCACCAATATCTACGTTACCTTGGGTATTTTTGCGATGCTTGTCGTGGCGGTATTTTTCTTCCTGATCGCAGCCTTGTTTCAACAAGCGGTCGACTATAAGCAAGAAGTTGATTTGACGGTGTGAGGTAAAGATGGCAATTATTGTTAATTTGGATGTCGAAATGGCTCGCAAGAAAATGAGCCTGACTGAGCTTTCAGAAAAAGTTGGAATCACGATGAGTAACCTTTCTAACCTCAAAACCGGCAAAGCTAAAGCGATTCGATTCAGCACGCTTGAAACTATTTGCAAGGTATTACAGTGTCAACCAGGGGATATTTTAGAATATAAGGACTAATCATTTGTTCTACTTCGCAATTTAGTTCAGGTTAGAAGAACAACCCATCTATGTCTGGGAAAGGTTTGCAATTATTGGTATAAACATAAGAAAGGCAGGTGAATGATGATCGAGTCTATAAAACATCGCAGAAGTGTCCGCAAATTTCAAGAAAAACCGATAGAAGAAGAAAAGTTGCTGGAAATATTGGAAGCAGCCCGATTGGCCCCCTCAGGCAATAACAAGCAACCCTGGGTATTTATCGTGATCAAAAATGAAGAAAACCGCAAGAAAGTCGCGCAAGTCACAGGCGAACAGTTGTGGATCGCCAGCGCGCCGGTAGTGATCGTGGCCGTGGCTGATCTCAGCGCCCGAAGCGACCGCTTTGAGGGGCAGTACCTTGATGAGGAAAGTCCCCAGTTTGACCTGAAGCGTTCCATCCGCGATACCGCCATCGCAGTTGAACACATCCTCCTGGAAGCCGATAACCAGGGCCTGGGTACTTGCTGGTGCGGAGCCTTCCGGCAAAAAACCATCCGACCGGTTCTAAACATCCCCGATGACAAATTTGTCCTGGCGGTGATACCGCTGGGTTATGCCGATGAAGCGCCCAAAGCCAGACCGCGCAAAGACCTGGAAACTATCCTGCGTTATGAGAGATGGTGATCATCCGGCTTTAGCCAGCGGAGAAACGTTGCAAAGCCATGCCAAAAGCAGCCTGCCAGGTGATGATTTTTACCCTGTTTTGCTCCAAAGCCTCCTGCAGCTCAGGTGCTGAGAAAGTGAGCAAGCGCTGCTCCTCCAGATCGTCCGAAAGGGCGATTTGGTCTGTTTTACGAGCCTTTATCGCCAGAAAATAATGTCCCCTGCCGTTGCCGCGGTTGGCATCGGTCATAAAGCTGCCCAGGCTGATCCACTCTTCTGCCTCAAACCCCGTTTCTTCCAGTAACTCCCTTCTGGCAGCAGCCAGAGGGTCCTCTCCTGGCTGAATGTAGCCGCCAACGGGAGCCAGCGTGATGCCCGGAGAAGCATACTTGGTCTGCTCAAAGACTAAAAAACGCTCCTTTTCATCGACAGCCACCACAATTACAAAATCAGGCGTATCGATCCAGATCCATCGATCGAGCATTCTCCCATCCGGCAGTTCGATCTGGTGTTCCTCAAGCTTGATCCAGGGGGATTGCTCAAAAACCAGTCGTTTGGAAAGGGTTTTCCAGAGTTTCATGCTTGAGTTTATCTTACCTGACAAGTCGGCGTAGGTCAACCCTAACTCAGCCGGTGTGACCTGCAAGCCCTCAAAAACTTCAAAGCTAAGGTCGCGGAAGGAGTTCGCAGTGTTGCGGTTGTATAGACCGAGCAGCGCGGAATAGCTCAGGTTGATGCGTTGCTCCCAATCAAGCCCCAGCAGCTTGGCGGCAGATTTAACCTGGGCTGGGCTTTCGCCTTCCAGCTCCACAAAAACACCCAAGGGGGTTTCATCAAGCGACAAAATTAAGGTATCGATCAAGTAATTAGCCCGATATTTCTCATATATCAACACCACCTGGTAGCCCAGCGCCTCCAGCAGTCTGTGAGTGGCCTCGAAATCCGAAACCACCACTTCGATTTCCTTGCGGGTCAAAACATCCTCTTGGAGTTTGCCCGGACCTTTGAAAGTCAGCCGGGCAAGGTCGTCTTTGCGTAGGCGCAGCACCTGACTCGCGGAAACCAGGCCTTGGTCAGGCGTGTCATAACGCAAATTCAATTCATGTGTGCGCGGCCGGGCGCAGACCAAGCCTAAATTCTTGATTTTATTGATCAATCTCTCATAGTCTTTGATCAAAAACTTGACTTCAATTTCCTGGTCCATAGCTTTAAACCTTTCGCTTTCTTTGAGTCGAATAAACCAGCAGCAGTAAGAGCCAGAGCAAGTGCAGCGCTGCCATAAAGACGCTGTTGCCAGCGCGTTGTGAGGGCGCCCAGAGCAAAAGCCGCTCCGCCCAGTAGCCCAGGATGTTGAGCAAAATGACGAGGGTAATGATAGGGAAATGCCACACGTGTTTTTTGCGCAGCGTAAACCAAGCGAAACCGTTGATGAGGGCAAACAACATCCCGAGGCTGAGCAAATAGGCTGTCAGCCAGGCTTGCAAGCCCAACTCAGAAACCGTTTCTCTTTGCTGCCAGGCTGCCCAGGCGCGCATCAAACCAGCCGAGCCCGCCAACAGCAGCGAAAGCCGCAGCAAACTTTCTGACACAGAATTCAGAAAGGATTTTTTCTGTGACAGGGCAGCGTCGCTTTTAGTC
>JAQVUC010000064.1 GCA_028699715.1 Anaerolineaceae bacterium
TTGCCTGGAATGCCGTGCACCAATACTTCATTAATGCTGGTGCAAATGCTGCCAGGGAAAGGCACACCATTGCCGGGGTCATAGTCTTTGAACGGAGAATAAACACCGTGCTGGTGCTGAAAGCTTTCTGCCACTTCATTAAGCTCGCCGGTGGTTACACCGGGAGCAATTGCAGCTTTGACAGCTTCAAGCGTCTGACGGTTCAGTCTGCCCGCTTCACGCATAATCGCGATTTCAGAAGCAGACTTAATGTTTATCCTCGAGTTAAAACCGTACATCTAAGCCTTTGCTACTTTCAAAATATCTTCAGTGACCTTGTCAATCTCCTGAGTGCCATCGATTTCGACCAGGATCCCGTCTGACAGATAATATTCAATCAGGGGAGAGGTCTGTTCATAATAAACATCGATGCGGTGGGCCACCGTTTCAGGTTTGTCATCTTCTCTTTGGTAAAGTTCTGTGCCGTCTACATCATCGATCCAGCGAACTTTTGGCGGGTTATAAAGAGCATGGTAAACCCGACCGGATTTACTCATCCAGCGGCCGCTCAGGCGTTCAATCAAAGTCTCATTAGGCACTTTGATAAAGGGTACCAGGTCCACTTGTCCACCAAAGCGTTCAAGCAGGGCAGCTAATGCCTCAGCCTGGGCTGGTGTACGCGGAAAGCCATCTAAAACAGCGCCTTTTTGGCAGTCTTCCCTGCCCAAGCGCTCTTCAACCATGGCAATGGTCACATCGTCTGGCACAAGCTCGCCCTTGGTCATAAAACTTGCGGCAAGTTTGCCTAATTCTGTCTCATTGCTCAGGTTCTCGCGGAATAAATCTCCCGTAGAAACATGGACCAAACCAAGTTCTTCGGCGATGATCTTTGCCTGGGTGCCTTTGCCGGCACCTGGAGGGCCTAACATGACGATGTAAGTAGCTTTTTCGTTCATTGTTCTCCTAAGAAAAGCTAATTGATCAACCTGTCATCATATCCGTGCATGCGCAGTTCAGTCTCAATCAGCTCAACAGTTTCACGGATGGTGCCGACAACAATCAGCAAACCAGAGGCCTGCATCAAACCGACACCATTGCTGCCTTCCGGCAGGAGAAAAGTTAAGATGTATGGCAGGACTGCCACCAAACCGAGGAAGAAAGCTCCTGGTAAGGTGATGCGCCGTTGCACACGGGTTAAATAATCTTGCGTGGGTTTACCCCTCACAACACCGGGGATCTGAGCGCCCTGTTTCTTCAGGTTTTCGCCATAATTTTGCTGGGCAAAAAGAACATCAGTATAGAAATACGCGAATGCTACAACCAAAACGAAGAAGAGCAGTGGATACCACCATGTGTCGCCGCCAAAAGCTTGATACATCCAGTTTGAGGCGCTCGCGATCCACTTGACCTGAGAATTCAGGAAGAAGGAGGAAAGGATTGCCGGGAAAGTCAGGAAGCTTTGGGCAAAAATGATCGGGATCATGCCAGCCATATTGACCATCAAGGGCAATTGGCTGCGTACGGGCATGGACATGCGGTTGCCGATGCGTCGTCCGGGGAAAAGCACCGGAATATTCCGGCGGCCGCCCTGAACGTAAACGATTGCCGCAATAGTAAGAATAAATAACAAAATAACCACAACAAAGACCCACCAGGGCTCGCTGTTGGCTACCATCCGGGCGATGGAGACCGGGAAGCGTGAGACGATACCGGCAAAAATGATCAGGGATAGACCCTGATTGCGCAGACCGTACTCAGAAATAAGCTGACCGATCCAGATACCAAACATGGTGCCTGCAACCATGGAGATGATGGCAGCCACAGTTGGCATCAGGTTTTCGCCGGAGAAGCCCCACCTGGAGATGATCGAACTGCCTTCAAGCATTTGATTGAAGATGTTGATCTGACCAAAAGCGGAGAGCAAGGCCATCGGGATGGTCAGGATTACAGTCCATTTTTCCATCCAGATCCGACCTTCTCGCGGGTCATCCTGCATCTTGCGTTCCAAAGCCGGGATGACCGGGGTCAGCAATTGCAGAATAATTTGAGCGGTAATGTAAGGGTAGACACCCATTGCAAGGATGGAGAAGTTCGAAACCGCGCCACCCGATAACAGGTCAAGCAAGTTGACCAGGTTTCTACCGGCGCCTGTCACCTGGGACAATTGACTTACAGCCACGCGATCGATTCCGGGAACCGGAATGTTCGCTGCCAAGCGATAAATTGCCAGCAAGAGCAAGGATATCAGCAGTTTGTTGCGGATATCCTCAGATTTCCATAAATAGCGCCAGGATGATCGTTTCATCAGGTAAACTCCTTAGTTATGCCAGCTCGATGGTCTCAATGCTGCCACCGGCCTCTTCGATTTTCTGGCGTGCGCCTTCGGTCACTTTGTGAGCTTTAACTTTCAAGGCAACTTTTACATCGCCGCGTCCCAAAATTTTGATCGGCAGCCCTTTGCCTTTCAGCAAACCAGCTTCTTTGAGAGTCTCGGGGGTAATTTCACTGCCAGCTTCGAAGCCTTGCAGAGAATCCAAATTGACCTCGGCATAGCGGACACGGTTGCGAGGGGTAAAACCTTCACCGCGCAGGAACGGCAGTTTGCGATAAAAAGGCAGGTTGCCGCCCATGTGGTAGGGTCGGACGCCTCCTCCAGAGCGGGAGTTTTGGCCCTTGGTACCACGGCCGGCAGTTTTGCCCCAGCCGCTACCAGTGCCACGACCGACTCGCTTGCGGTTCTTCTTTGCACCCTGATTGGGTTTAAGATCGTGTAATTGCATGCTTACTTCTCCTCATCGGCTGTTTCGATCTCAACCAAATGGGAGACCTTGTCCAGCATACCTAACAGGGCATCGTTAGCCTGATGTTCAACGACATCACCAACTTTGCGGAAGCCCAGGGCTTTGAGTGTATTCTTCGTACGAACGGGATAACCAATACCGCTCTTTACTTGCTTGACACGGAGAGTTTTGCTCTTTTCTTTCTTAGCCATTTTTCCTCCGTTCCCAATAAGGGGTTACATCAGCAACGTCTTTACCGCGTTCAGAAGCTACCATCTGGGGAGATTTTAACTGTGAGAGCGCGTCAAAAGTTGCCTGAACGATATTGAGCATATTATTGCTGCCCAATGATTTTGTCAAAATGTCTTTGATGCCTGCGGCTTCACAAACAGCGCGGACACCACCAGCGGCGATAACACCAGTACCAGCAGAGGCAGGTTTCAGCAACACTTTCGCGCCGCTTTGAGCGCCGGTAACTTCATGAGCAATGGTAGTGCCCATCAAGCTGATCTTGCGCATGTTCTTATAAGCACGTTCTGTGGCCTTACGCATCGCGTCCGGCACAGCGCCGGCTTTGCCGGTGCCCAAACCAACGTTTCCGTTGTTGTCACCAACGACAATGGTTACTCTAAAAGAGAACCGGCGACCGCCCTTGACAACTTTGGCTACACGGGCAATATCAATAACACGTTCGTCATATTGTGATTCTAATGATTGATAGTCATCCATAATTTCCTCTTTTAGAACTCCAGTCCACCCTTGCGGGCGCCTTCAGCAAGCATTTTCACCCGGCCGGTGTAAATATAGCCGCCGCGGTCCATGACCACAGTGGTTATGCCATTCGCTTTGGCGCGTTTGGCAACTTCTTCACCAACCATGTGAGCTTGTTCCAGTTTGGATTTGCCTTTCACCTGATCTCGCAGAACAGTATCAATGCTGGAGGCAGATACCAAAGTCTTTCCGCTGTGATCATCTATGATTTGCACATAAATCTCACTGATGCTGCGGAAAACGTTCATGCGCGGGCGTTCTGGTGTACCAAATACCTTCTTGCGTACACGAGCGTGGCGATGTAAGCGAGCTTGATTTTTTGATTTCTTTGCCATAGTCTTTACCTCTACTTACCAGTCTTTCCAGCCTTACCAGGTTTCAGTTTAACTTCTTCGTTCATATAACGAACACCAGTTCCATGATAATGTTCCGGCGGGCGTAATTTGCGAATTTCATCAGCAATCGACCCAACCTGGTGTTTATTGCGTCCCATTACTTTGATTGTTCGGGCCTTGGCATCCACGTCAAAGCTGATACCGTCAGGGGCAGGAACATCGATGGGATGGGAATAGCCCAGGTTTAAGACCAGGTCTTTACCATTCAACTCAGCACGATAACCAACGCCCTTATATTCCAGTACTTTCACGAAGCCTTCGCTGCAGCCAACGATCATGTTGTTCAGCAAAGCGCGGGTGGTACCGTGTAAGGCGCGCACATGAGGTTCGTCATTGGGACGGGTGACCTCGATCGTGCCATCTTCCATTTTAATGTCAATTAATGGAGAAAAGGTTTCTTCCAGCTCGCCTTTGGGGCCTTTAACGCTGACCTTTTTTCCATCGATTTTTACTTCCACACCCTTGGGCAGGGTGATGGGCATTTTACCTATACGCGACATTTCTTCCTCCTACCAAACCTTACAGAGGACTTCGCCGCCGATGCCAACTTTGCGGGCACGGTGGCCAGTCATGATCCCTTTAGGGGTTGATAAAATCGCGATACCGATGCCCGAAAGGACCCAGGGGATCTCTTTCTTGGATGCGTAGACGCGACAGCCAGGGCGGCTTACGCGTTCTATTCCAGTAATTAATGAGCGGCGGTTGCGTCTTTCACCGATGTATTTCAACTTCACATGCAAAACTTTTGCAGCTTCCGTATTTCCATCGACAACTTCATAACTCTCAACGTAGCCTTCTTCGACTAAGATGCGAGCTAACTCACTTTTGAGTTTGGAATTCGGGATCGCAACCACGGTCTTACCGGCGGCAGCGGCATTACGAATTCTGGTTAACATATCGGCAATTGGATCTGTTATAGTCATTCTTATCCCTCCAGGTCTAATTACCAGGATGATTTGGTCACACCGGGGAGTTTTCCCTGGAGTGCTAATTCACGAAAACAAATACGGCAAAGGCCGAATTTGCGCATATAACCACGCGGTCTTCCACATACCCGACAGCGATTCACAACGCGACCTTCATATTTGCGCCGCATTTCACGGTATTGCATACACTTTTTTGCCATTAGTTATCCTTCCTGAAGGGCATGCCGAACTTGCGCAGCAGCTCACGGGCTTGATCGTCATTTTCAGCAGTTGTTACAATGCTGACTTCCATACCACGAACTTTATCGATTTTGTCATACTGAATTTCAGTGAAGATCAATTGTTCGTTTAAACCAAGGGTATAGTTGCCACGGCCATCAAAAGAGTCGGCTGAAATACCGCGGAAGTCACGCACACGGGGCAGCGCGATATTGATCAGGCGGTCCAAGAAAGACCACATCTTATAACCGCGCAAAGTTACTTTCATGCCGATTTGACGGCCTTCGCGCAGCTTAAAGTTGGAAATAGCTTTCTTGGCGGCGATGACAACAGGCTTCTGACCGGTAATAATGGTCAGATCGTTCACGGCAGCATCCAGAGCCTTGGGATTATCCAGGGCTTCGCCCACACCAATGTTGACGACAACTTTGGTGATACGCGGGATCTGCATGACATTGGTCAGCCCCAACTCTTTATAAAGAGCGGGTGCAATTTCATTGTTATATTGTTCTTGTAGTCTGTTCATATCTGCTCACCTGCGCCTTACTCGCCTTTGGCTTCTGATTTTTTGCTGGTTTTGGTTTTCCCAACCTTCGATTCGGTGCTGCTTTTGCGGCGGCTCGTTTTCTTTTCAGCTTTTGTATCTTCAGCGCCTTTGGCTTTACTTGTACGGCGAGTTTCTTTCGCTTCTTTCTCAGAGGCTCGGTCAACCAGGGCTACGTTTGACAGATCGATGGGGGCTTCGAATTCACGAATACCCGCCGGGATCGTCTTACCGCTCGATTGAGTCTGCTTCTGATGCTTTTTTACCATGTTCACGCCCTGAACCACAACTCGGTTCTCTTTGGGCAACACGCGAATGACTTCACCGACTTTGTTTTTGTCTTCTTCGTCACCGCGCATAACGCGAACGCGATCACCTTTCCGGATCTTCATCTTCATTTGCATACTCCTAGCATTGACTACAGTACTTCCGGAGCCAATGAAACAATCTTCATGTAGCCTTTTTCACGCAATTCGCGCGCGACCGGGCCAAAAATACGTGTTCCACGCGGGTTCACGCCATCATTATCAAGTACAACGGCAGCATTGTCGTCAAAGCGGATGCTTGAGCCGTCTGCCCGGCGATAAGCCTTGGCAGTGCGGACCACAACAGCCTTGATGATCTCACTCTTCTTGACAGAAGCCTGCGGGGTCGCGCTCTTGACAGTTGCTGTGACAATATCTCCAACTCTGGCATAGCGTCGGCGGGTTCCGCCAACAACCTGGATAACCAGGATCTCTTTAGCGCCAGTGTTATCAGCGACAACTAAACGAGTTTCCCGTTGAATCATGCCGCTTCCTCTTCTTCGTCTTCAACGACTTCAGCAACTTCTTCTTCGACTTCTTCAGCCGCTTCTACAGTTACTTCT
>JAQVUC010000065.1 GCA_028699715.1 Anaerolineaceae bacterium
CTATTCCACACCGATCGTAAAAGAGAATCTCGGCAGCGAAGGTTCGGAAGAAATGACCGCTTTTTTTGAAAGGCGAATCGAACACTATGGGGGTATTCTTATCCGTAAACAGACCGGAGTCTTCTTAGCTGAAAACCCGCTTTAGATTGGCTCTAGCGGATAGAAGCAACAAAAATTGTTATTACCGATAGCAGCGCGCAATAGAGAGCGAATCCAAAAAGCGTATTGCGGCGCAAATATCCCAATAACCACTTGATCGAAAAATATCCAACTATCCCAGCAATTAAGAATCCAAGCAGCATGGTCGGCAAAAAGTCGAGGAAAAATTCAGCCTGAACCAGATCTACGACTGAAAGCAAACCAGCTGCCAGCATGATTGGAATCGATAATAAAAACGAGAAACGGGCGGCGGCTTCACGCGTGTAGCCTTTGAAGAGACCACCAGAGATGGTTGCACCGGAGCGGGAGATGCCGGGGAAGATTGCCAAAGCCTGGAATAGACCGATCAAGACAGAGTCAAGCGGGTTAAGATGATCCAAGCCCTTTTCTTTCTTGCTGAAAATTTCTGCCAAAACAAGCAGAATTGCCGTAACAAAAAGCAAAACAGCCGTCAAAACTGGACTGTTGAAAGCGGCTTCAACTCGATCTTTCAGTAACAGTCCAGCTAAACCGGCAGGGATCGTGCCTAAGACGATGTACCAACCCAAACGACTTTCCGTGGACTTGAAAGGAGCCTTGGATTTGATGCCTTCGATCACCGCAAAGAAGATTTGGACCAAATCCTTCCAGAAATATGCGATGACAGCGACCAGTGTTCCAAGTTGGACGAGAACGTCGAAAAAGAAGGCTTTTTGTGGGTCAAGGCTCCAATTGAGCAAGTAGGGCAGGATGACAAGATGCGCTGAAGATGAAATGGGCAGGAACTCGGTCAAGCCCTGAATGATACCTAAAACGATAGACTGAATAAATGTCATACGTATTTCTCCTTTGTGCGGGCGATTTCCAACTTTGCCATGGCCTCATCAGCAAAACTTTGAAGTCGACCTTCAATAATTGCCTGGCGTAGATTCCTGGCTAATTCTAATAAGGTGTGTAAATTGTGGATGGAAAGCAGCGTCGAGGCAAGCATTTCTTTGGCAACAATCAGATGGCGGAGATAAGCGCGTGTGAAGGTGCGGCAGGTATAACAGCTACATTCTTCATCAATTGGGCGATGATCTTCCGCAAAACCCGCGTTCATCAGATTGAGCCTGCCAAAACGGGTCATGGCGCTGTTATGTCTTGCTAAACGAGTGGGCAGGACACAATCAAAGATGTCGATGCCACGCAATACACCTTCAATCAAATCTTCAGGCGTGCCAACTCCCATGAGATAGCGCGGTTTTTCTGGGGGCAGGACTTGGTTGACGATTTCGATGGTAGCGTACATATCGGCTTTGGATTCACCAACTGAAAGCCCACCAATGGCGTGACCCGGAAAACCCATGGAGCTGATCACCCGGGCGGATTCCTGACGTAATTCGGGAAAGATGCCTCCCTGGACGATACCAAAAAGCGCCTGATCTTGCCGTTGTTTGGCTTGCAAGCAACGCTCAGCCCAGCGGTGGGTCCTGCCCATTGCTTGTTCCGCGTAATTGCGATCAAGAGGATCTGAACATTCATCAAAGGCCATGATGATGTCCGCCCCCAGATTTTCCTGGATTTTTATCGAACTTTCAGGGGTCAAGCGTTTCATTGAACCGTCAATGTGAGACTTGAAAGAAACGCCGTCCTCATCGATTTTGCGCATTTTAGAAAGAGAAAAAACCTGAAAGCCGCCCGAATCAGTCAGCATTGGTTTAGGCCACTGCATAAATTGATGCAAGCCTCCTATGCGCTGAACCAGCTCATCGCCAGGACGAAGAAAAAGGTGGTAGGTGTTGGAAAGCACCAACTCTGCGCCAAGATCTTCCAGGTGGGTGGGTGTGAGGGACTTAACCGTTGCCTGCGTGCCAACAGGGGCGAAAATTGGGGTATGAATAACCCCATGGGGAGTGCTAAACTCTCCCGCCCGGGCATGACCATCAACGGCTACTTGTTTGAACTCAAAATTAGTCACCTGAACTGGACCCCAAACTTAGATTTCTTATCCTGCAAAAACATTTCACTATTGTACCTTTCTTGCTGATCATTGGGGCTCAATGCTGCCATATTTCCAGGATTCGTCAGGAACACCCTCTACAATACTGGCGTTTCGAATATCCCAAACCGTGTTGCAGGTGCGGGCGATGAAGGCGCGGTCATGCGCGACCAATAAAAATCCTCCGCTAAAAGCGTGCAAGGCTTTTTCAAACTGCTCACGGGAAGGAATGTCAAGATGATTGACCGGTTCATCCAGGATCAGAAAGTTTGCCCCTTGTGCTACCAATCGGGCTAAGAGCAGTCTGGCTCGTTGACCAAAGCTGAGAGCGCTTATTGGCAAAATCACCTGATCTTCGTCAAACAGAAAATAATGAAGAAAGTGATAAACCTCAGAAAGGCTCATAGATTTGACGCCTTGGATGGATTCGATTGAATTCAGAGAAGGATTGAGAGACTCCTGCTTTTGGGGCATATAACCAAGGATGACACTTTTCCCCCAGCGGTAAGAACCAGTATTTTGAGCCAACTGCCCCATCAATACTTTCAACAAAGTGCTCTTTCCGCTTCCATTGGGACCAATCAAAGCAATTCGCTGTCCAGCCTGGATGTAGAGATCAAGATTTTGAAAAAGCAGTTCGTCAGTATACCCAAAACCAAGATCGTTGATGCTTAGGATTTGAGTGCTCTGATGTTCTGGTTCGGCAAAATTAATATCGATGCGCCACTTATCCATGGGTTTTTGAATCCGCTCAGAAGCTTCCAAATGCCTTTCCAAGCGTTTTTTCTTTGCCAAACCTTTCTTGGCGACCTTTTTGGCATAGCGACGGGTTGTGGAATCTTTGGTTCTTTTTTCTGTGTAGCGAGCCTGTTCAGCTGTGTTGATCCAATCAGATTTCAGGCGTCTGATTTCGGACTCCTGATCTTTCCAAATTTCATAGGCCTTTTGCTTTTCTTTCGCAATCAAATCAGCATAATTTGAGTAGTCGCCTGGGAACTTGCGAACGCCTTCCCTATCTTCATCGAGTTCATAGACGCAAGTAATGGTGTGATCCAGAAATAAACGGTCATGCGAGATGAGCAAGCCACTGCCAGGGTAGTTGTTTATAAAATTCTCCAACCACTCCAGTGCGGGGATGTCTAAATGGTTTGTTGGCTCATCCAAGAGCAAAATTTCTGGTCTCTGGAGCAGCAAGGAGGCCAATTGAACGCGAGTTCTTTCCCCACCACTGAGAATATCCAGTGGAGTCTGCAATTCCAAATAGCCCAATCCCAAATTTGCTAACACACGCAACGCTTCTGCTTTTTCGCGAGGTAATAGTTGCGAAGTCGGGAAGGGGTTGATCTGATTCAAAGCCACAAGCATTAACTCAGCGATAGTCTGCGCAGTTGTTTCAAGTGGATTTTGTGGAAGATAACCAATCAAATCATTTGCACTCTTAACAACAGTCCCGCTGTCAGCTTCGAGCTTGCCGGAGATAATTTCAAACAGGGTTGTCTTTCCGCTTCCATTTGATCCAATTAAAGCGGCGTGTTCACCATCGTTTAAGGCAAAGGTCACATCCACCAGGACGTGGCGATCCCCAAAGACTTTGTTTATACGGTTAATCTGTAACATAATGACTCCTTTAGATTATATAAGCAATAAGCGAGTTGTTTGAACTCTTTTGAGATGAGTTTGGTTGTCAGGCGAAGGAGGAATAAAAAAACACGGTCTTGGATTGACCGTGGTTCAGTTTCTTCGAAAATTAAAAATCAGTGAACAGGAACAATCCAACTTTTGCCAGTGTGAACACCAGAGAAAGAGCTCACGACAACAACTTGGTTATGATTGAATGTGCTGTTCATAGCAATAATTGTAGAATAAATGGACTTCTTGTCAAGTTGAATTTTCTTGAAACGTGAGGGAAGTGATATACTTTTCAACTGTGGATATCAATACTTATTCAACCTGGTTGGAAGTAGACTTAAATGCCATAAAGCATAACGTGGCTGAAGTGATCAAGATGACCGGCCGGGAAGTGATGGCTGTCATCAAAGCCAACGGTTATGGACATGGCATGCGCCCAATCGCGCAGGCTTGCGTGGCTGGGGGCGCGACCTGGTGTGGGGTTGCCCGCATCGAAGAAGCCTTGGCTTTACGCAGAGCCGGGATTTCCAGCCGGATTTTGGTCTTAGGTTTTACACCGGCGTCCAAGATTCCGGATGCGATCGAACATAACATCACCGTAGCGCTTTTCAACTCAGAACTGACGCAAACCTACCTGGATTATGTCCGCATTCACGGAGGAGTTTTAAGAGCGCATGTAAAAGTGGAAACCGGCATGGGACGCTTGGGGATGCCCATAGATGTGGTTCCACCCTTCCTGCGAGCCCTGAAAAACTCCCCCATCTTGGTGGAAGGCATCTTTACTCATTTTGCAAGGGCGGACGAGCCAGATTCTGATTCCACTCCTGAACAAATCCGGAAATTTGAAGCCTTATTGGCAGAACTAACGCCACAGGGTTTGAAACCTTTTTACGTTCACGCGGCCAACTCGGCAGCGGTATTAAATTTTCCCGCCTCCTATTATGATTTGACCCGTCCCGGGGATTTGCTGTTGGGCATGAACCCGATGACAGATCGTGAGCTACCTCCGCAGTTCAGGCCAGCCCTAACCTGGAAAGCCAGGCTCATTTCAGTGCGCACTTTTCCGCCTGGGCACGGCATCAGTTACGGCTCCAAATATGTCACCAGCAAAGAAGAACGCATTGGCGTTATACCCATCGGTTATGGCGATGGTTTCCGCAGGGTGGATGGTCAGCAGGTTTTGGTTGGCGGCAAACGCGTCAATATTGTTGGGCGGGTGTGCATGGACCAATGCATGCTGCAGTTGGATGACGTGCCAGAAGCCAAAGTTGGAGACGAAATTGTGCTGGTTGGCCGGCAAGGTCAGGAATTTATCAGCATCGATGAGGTCGCAAAACGCTGGGGCACGATCAATTACGAAGTGGTTTGCGGTCTGGCGGAACGCTTGCCCAGAATTTACATCGAATAGTGAACAAATCCATCCTGGCAGAATTTCACTGCCACTCTAATTATTCCTTTGATAGTTTAGTCAGCCTGGAAGATATCATCAGCACTTGCCGTGCCAGAGGCATTGCAAAAATCGCCATCACTGATCACGGTTGCATGGAGGGGGCTTATAAAGCCCACCAGATGGCGCCTGATCTGGTCATCGTCAGTGAAGAGATCCAAACCAGTGAAGGGGAAATTCTAGGCTATTTTATGACTGAAGAGATCCCGGATGGCCTGGAGCCGATGGAAGTGATCCGACGGCTGCAGGGGCAAGGGGCTTTTATAAGCGTCGCGCATCCTTTTGATCCTTGGCGGGGTTCACATTGGAAAGAGGGAACTCTGGAAGAATTGGTACCCTATCTTGATGGGGTGGAAGCCTTCAACGCGCGTTGTTTTGACCCTGTTTTTAATGAAAAAGCGGGAGCTTTTGCGACCTTGCATCAAAAAGCCTGGATGGTTGGCTCGGACGCGCATAGTGTCGCGGAAATTGGCAGAGCCGTACTCGAACTCCCCGATTTCAATTCCGCGAAAGAATTGCGTGAAGCAGTAAAAACAGCCACATTTTCAGGGGAGCTTTCAAAAAAAGCTGTTCGCTTGAATTCGACTATAGCAAAAGTAGTACACAAATTACGCAAAAACAGGGAATAAATTTCCTTCCCGAAAGATTGCTTTTAGGCTCAAAAACTGGTAGTCTATTCTGCTCAGGCTAACAAGGATGAGGCCAACCAAACCGCTAATGTAATGAACACCAGCGCCATGCCAATTTTTACCGCAGCGGCGTTTTTCTTGAGAAAAGCCGTAAATTGTTTTGAGGTCGTACCGTAATAGGCCAGAACAAAGACAATAATCAACGGCACAATGAACATCAGATTGTAGAGGATCAGGAAAAGGACAGCCTGTGTGCGCAGTTCGGGCAGGGTGCTCATGGAAATGATGACCGGCAAGTAGATCTGACCGGTACAGGCCAGCTCCAAAATGGAAATGACCAAGCCAGTGAAAAAAGCGCTTAAGTAATAACTGCTGGACTTGCGACCTTCGCGTACAGCCGTATTGATGCGTTTGCGCAGAGGTTCAGGCAGCTTGAGAGCCATATCAGCCAGGTTGCCGTGGCGGGTCTTGAAGTAATCCCGGATGCTGAGGATAGCCAGGAAGAGACAAATCAAAGCTGTCAGCCCATAGACGATTTTGCTGATCACGTTCATGTATTCTTTGATCAGGTCCAAAACTTTGTAAAAACCCAATCCAACG
>JAQVUC010000066.1 GCA_028699715.1 Anaerolineaceae bacterium
CCTTCCTAAATTTGGATCAGACCGGTGTTGCCGTCGATGAAAATCACCAAATCTTTATCTGCTTTACCTTGCAGCTCATGCGCGTCCCAACCAGAGAATTTGAGCAGAGGCCCAAAATAACCGCCCACGTTGCTGTCGATTGGAATATCTGTCAGGGGTGAGATGGAACAAACCAGCGTTTTTCCCGTTCCAGAGTATTGGGTGATGCCTCCCAAAGGTCCTGCGCTCATCACAATTTCATTTTCCGGAGAGTTCCAGCGGGTTTCAGGCTTGACAGCATGCCAGAGATACCACAGGTCAAAGCCCTTGCCACCAGTGAATTTCTCTTTCATGAATTCGGTGACAGGTTTTTCCTGGATGCTCAAATCCGATACATTGATATAAAGCGATCTTCCGTTATAACCGCGTTCGATCTTGCCCAATTCGTACTGATAGGTTTTTAGAATGTTTCCCATGTTTTCTCCTTAAGCCTCACTGCCGACGATTTCAAGCGCATTTTCAGGACAAGCTTTGACGCAAATCCCACAGGCTATGCATTTGAACGGTTCCAGCAGGTCATCAGTGTAGAACATGGCCAGGTGAGAACAATAGCCGACACAACCCAAACAGCCGACACACTTCTTTTTGTCGATGCGCACAATGCCCCGCTTATCGCGATAGATGGCATTGGCGGTGCACATGTTAATACATTCGCCACATTGATTGCACATGGTGGCGATGAAGGTATTGTCGTTGTTGAGGATTCTGATGGCGGAATATTCGCGGTTGTCAGTTTTGAAAAAAGCAGTGGAGCAGGCAACTTCGCATTCCCTGCAACCAGTACAAATCTCCTGACGGATGGTGAGAAGTTTCATAGGGTGAGCTATCCTTCTTTAGTCTAGTTGTCTTCTTATTGTATGGGAGGTGAAGCTTATCGTCAATGTCATCAAGCAGAACCAGGAGATTGGGTGGATTTCTTTCTCCTTCGGAAAAGAAAAGGAGCTGATTGCTCAGCTCCTTGAGTCTCAAGGAATAAAAGGATTATTGATTCTTGCGGGTGATGCGGTCAAAGATAACTGCCAGCACCAAGACCGCGCCACGGACGATGTACTGGATCGAGCTATCGATGCCCATCAAGTTCATGCCGCTGTTCAGAGACATCATGACCAGGGCACCGACGATTGAACCAACAATGGTGCCAACACCACCAGCCGCTGACACACCACCAACAAAGGCTGCCGCAATGGCGTCTGTTTCAAAGCCCAGACCCGCCGTCGTAGTTGCTGATTGCAAACGGGAGGCATACATGACACCGGACAATGCCGATAAAAATCCCATGGCTCCAAAAACGATGAAGGTGATTTTTTGGACACTGATACCACTTAGTTCAGCGGCTTCAGGGTTGCCGCCAACGGCGTAGATATGCCTGCCAAGTGGCGTCTTTGTAGTGATGAACTGAAAGACAGCCACCACCAAAATCACTAACACGAGGCTCCAGGAAATGCCGTTATAACCGGATAAAACCCAGGCGATGTAACCAATCACAACCGACATAAGCAGCATTTGCAGGATGAAAAGACCAAAAGAAGGTACTTCAAACTTGTATGCAATTTTTGCCCTGCGGGTACGCAGTGAAGTGAAAATATTCAGTACAATCGCGACCGCTCCAATCAACAAGGTCAGGATGTGGCGGTTGCCCAAAGCTGGAATTTTCATAATATCCGGGATAAAGCCATTGCCGATAGCATTGAATACCTGATCTTTGATGACGATCGTGCCTGTGCCCATGGTAGCCAGGAGCAGCGCGCCTCTAAAGATCAAGCCCGCAGCCATGGTGGACACAAAGGCCGGCACACCTAATTTGGCAATTGGACTTGCCATCACCAGGGAGGATATCACGCCCAGGATCAAGACAATTGGTAAAACTACCCAAACCGACATCCCCCATCGTGTCATTGCAATTGCCGCGAATGCTCCCATACAGCCCGCCAGATAACCCACGGAAAGGTCAATATGACGAATAATAATTACCAGGGTCATACCTACAGCTAAAACGGCGATATACCCTACCTGGTTGAATAAGTTGCTGATGTTTCGAGGGGAGATGAAGGCGCCATCGGTAGTGAATGAAAAGTAAATCATGATCACAATCAAGGCGATAAACATGAAATACTCACTGACGTTCTCCTTGAGTATCTCCATCAAGCCTTTTGTTTTGGCTTTTGCTTCAAGTTCTGTTTGTTCTGCTAGTCCCATGGCGTCTCTCCTAATAATCCACTGCTAGTTCCATGATTTTTTCCTGACTGGCTTCTTCAACCGGCATTTCACCAGTGAATTTTCCAGCGGACATCACGTAGATACGATCACTCATGCCCAAAACTTCAGGCAATTCAGAAGAAATCATGATGATGCTCATGCCTTTGGCAACCAACTCATTCATGATTTGATAAATTTCATATTTTGCGCCGACATCAATACCTCTGGTCGGTTCATCCAAAATCAGTAAACCGGGATTGACAAAGAGCCATTTTCCCAGGGAAACTTTCTGTTGATTGCCACCGCTCAGGTTCCTCACTTTTTGCTCGATCGTGGGCGTTTTGATGTTTAAATCGCTGCGATAACGATTGGCGATAACGATCTCCTCGTTTTCGTCAATAACTCCGGATTTAGCGATTTCTTTCAGATTGGCCAGCGAGATGTTGCGCTTAACATCCTGGATCAGGACCAATCCGTTTCCTTTGCGGTCTTCAGTCACGTAAGCTAACTGAGCCTTGATGGCATCATGAGGATTTTTAAAGTTTTGTTTGACACCCCGGATATAAACATCACCTTCAATGCGGTAATGATCAGGATTGCCAAAAATACTCTTTGCTAATTCAGTACGACCAGACCCCATCAAGCCGGCAATTCCAACAATCTCACCTTCATGGATGCTCATGTCGAGCCCTTTCAGGATCTCTCTACCTAAACCGGGAGCAAAAGCCCGCCAATTCTCCAGGTGCAAGACTTCTTCACCGATTTCGATACCGTGCCGTTCAGGATAAATATTGTCGATTTCCCGACCAACCATGTTTTTGATCAACACATTTTCATTGACCAGGTCTGCTTTTGCATCGAGTGTTGTGACAGTTTTACCATCGCGCAATACGGTGACCGTATCCGCAATTGCCAGCACTTCTTTGAGTTTATGAGAAATCAAAATGCTGGTAACACCCTGCTGTTTTAACTCTTTGATGAGTTCCAACAGGTTTTCACTGTCGTTTTCGTTAAGTGCTGCTGTGGGTTCATCCAAAATCAATATTTTGACTTCTTTTTTAAGTGCTTTGGCAATTTCAACCAATTGCTGTTGCCCAACACCCAAGGTTTTGATTTTGGTTTCGGGATTAATGTCCAAGCCAACTTTCTTGAGAATTTCCTTTGATTGCAAAATTGTTTCGTTTGAATCGATCACAACTCCGTTGCTGATCTCGTTTCCCAAGAAAATGTTTTCATAGATCGTCAATTCAGGGATTAAAGCCAGTTCTTGATAGATGATTGCAATTCCTGCGTTTTCACTATCGCGAATGTTATTGTATTTCTGCAATTCACCTTCAACAAAAATTTCACCGGTATAAGAACCATAGGGGTGGACTCCGCTAAGCACTTTCATTAAAGTCGATTTACCGGCGCCGTTTTCCCCTACCAGGCAGTGAATTTCCCCTTTTTTGACGCTGAAGGTGACATTATCCAATGCTTTTACACCCGGGAATTCCTTGGTGATGGATTTCATTTCCAAAATGGGATTTTCCATTGGCATCTCCAGCTTAAAACTAGTTTTGATAAACAACAGTGACCGGTTTCCCAGTCACTGTTGCTTTTTTTACATTCTGTTTACTCTAAACCAGTGAATTCACCAGCTTCATAGTAGCCAGAATCAATGATTGCGGCTTTGACATTATCCTTGTCAACACTCACGACCTCGGAGGGTTTGGCAGGAACTTCAATCACGTTGTTGAAGTATGTATTGGTTTGCTCGGGGGTTTGACCATCGAGGAATTTGACTGCAGCTGCGATTGCATCTCCAACCAAAGTACGGACATCCTTCAAAACTGTCATGGACTGTTTGCCGTCAATGATGTATTGAACTGAAGCTTTTTCAGCATCCTGACCAGTAACAAGGTAGCTGGTAACGTCGGGATCTGCAGCAAAAGTGTCAGCAATTGAACGGGCGGTTCCATCATTGGGAGCCAGAACGAAGACATCACCCTTATCCTCAGCAGCTGCTGCGGTCAGGTTGGCTTCGGCCAGGTTCTTGGCGACGTTGAAGTCCCAGTTGGTGGTGATTTGGCCAATGATCTTGCCCATTTCATCACGGGTTAATTCGGCTTTGTCTTGTAAAGCAACGGCTTCAGAAGAGTTCTTGATTACGAATGTACCGTCGGCGATCTTGGGCTGTAAAACATTCCAGGCACCTTCGAAGAACAGGAAAGCGTTGTTATCGGAGGCAGCACCAGCATACAGGTAGAGGGGCAGACCGGTTCCACTGGCTTTGTCAACCAGGTATTGGGCCTGTGCTTCACCAACAGCCACAGAATCGAAGGTTACATAGTAGTCAACTGCTTCGGTGTCCAGGATCAGGCGGTCGTAAGAAACGACTTTTACACCAGCAGCACGGGCAGCTTCAGCAGCCGCGGCAGCAGCGGTTCCGTCATGGGGGCAGATGATCAAAACTTTGATGCCCTTGGAAATCAAGGTTTCAACGTTTTGTTTCTCTTTGGCGGGATCGCCCTGGCTAAACAGAATCTCCACGGCATACCCTTGTGCGGTCAAGGCG
This sequence comes from Anaerolineaceae bacterium, assembly GCA_028699715.1. Taxonomy (GTDB): domain Bacteria; phylum Chloroflexota; class Anaerolineae; order Anaerolineales; family Anaerolineaceae; genus Mesolinea. The sequence continues at coordinate 4,793 of JAQVUC010000066.1, forward strand.
TCCTTAAAACGGGTTTCGTCCTGGATCCAGCGGGGTTCATCCTTGGTGGGGAGCACGATACCAACAGCCAGTTCATCACTGGCCGCAGGCGGCTCATCAACTACAGGCTCGTCGACTGCCTGGGTACAAGCGGCCAGAGCCATACTCGCAATAATCAATACACTTGCGAGAACCCATAATAATTTAAATCTTTTCATTTCTTCTCCTTTGAGATTGGTTTTAGCATTGGTTCCTGCTTAATAAGCCTTTTAATTAGTTTTGAGTGAATTTTTTTGGCTGTTTAGAGAAACCAAGGTGCCACGGTTTTTGGAGTTTCCCTAACTCCATGACCTGAATTATAACCTAATCGTTAAATTTTGGATAAAGAAGAGGCAACAATTTATTAATATTCTTCTGATATACAGCATTCAGATCGGCTGATGCCCGATGTTATAATCGGTGAACAAAAACCGAAAAGAAATGAGTGAATTAAATGGCTAAAACCAGCGTCCCCTGTCCTAATTGCCGACAACCTGTATTAGTAGATTTGACCCGTTTGTTTGATATGAACAGCGATCCTCAGGCAAAAGAGAAACTGCTTTCAGGCTCAAGCAACCTGATTCAGTGTCCTACTTGTCACTACCAGGGCATTTACCCAACCCCAATTGTCTATCACGATCCTGACAAAGAACTTTTGTTGACTTATTTTCCTCCCGAACTCAATACCCCGGTTACTGAGCAGGAAAAAACGATTGGTCCATTGATCAAAAAAGTCATGGACGATCTCCCTCCAGAAAAACGCAAAGCATATCTCTTTAAACCTCAAACCATGCTGACCCAACAACGCCTGTTTGAGACCATCCTTGAAGGGGATGGTATCACGCCTGAAATGATGAAAGCGCAGCAGGAAAAATTGAGCCTGCTTCAGCAGTTTGCTGCCGCTTCACCTGAAGACCTACTGAAATTGATTTCCCAGAATGATGAAAAAATTGATGAAGAACTATTTGTTCTGCTCTCTCGTTTAGCCCAGGCTTCTGCCGCGTCAGGAGATCAGGAAGGCGTCCAACTATTAGCCAATGTTCAAAAAGCGCTGCTGGAGAACTCCACCGTTGGGAAAGCCGCCGCAGTTGAAGCCGCTGAGACCAGAGCAGCGATGACGGAACTGCAGGAGTTAAGCAAATCCGGTATAACCAGGGAAAACCTGCTTGAACTGCTGATCAAACACGCTGACAACGAAATTCGCCTGACCACCATCGCCTCTATGGCCAGAGGGGGTCTGGACTACACCTTTTTCCAGACTCTAACCGAAAGAATTGAAAAAACTGAGGGTGAGGAGAAAAGCAAGCTCGAGACGCTGCGTGCCAAATTGCTCATGGTTGTGGACGTGATCGACAAAGCTTATCAGGCTCAGGTCAAAGAAGCACAGGACTTGTTGGATGAGCTGCTGCAGGCAGAGAATGTGGAAAAGGCCACACAAGAAGCCCTTCCGCGCGTCAATCAAGCCTTTGCGGAAGTCATCAACGAGAATGCCAGCAAAGCCCAGGAAGCCA
>JAQVUC010000067.1 GCA_028699715.1 Anaerolineaceae bacterium
CCATCGCGAAAATGCGCGGGCTGATTCCAAATTTGGTGGTTCGAACGACTTTCATCGTCGGTTTTCCAAACGAAACTGAGGAAAGCTTCCGAATGCTCAAAGATTTTGTAACTGAAATCGGCTTTGATCATCTTGGTGTTTTCACCTATTCGCCTGAAATAGGAACTGCGGCCGAACCCTTGGGAGATCCAATCCCTGAAGAGATCAAAAATGCCCGCAGGGATGAACTCATGGCTTTGCAAGCGGAACTGGCCCAGATAAAAACGAATCACTTGGTGGGTACAGTCATGGATGTTTTGGTTGAGGGCAGTGACCCTAAACAAGACATCATTATCGGCAGGACTTACCGGGACGCCCCGGAAATTGACGGACTTGTGGTTGCGTCAGGCTCAGGTCAACCTGGCGAAATGATAAAAGTCCGAATCGAAAACACTGGTCCATACGACCTGTTTGGCACTCAAGTATAAAAAAAGAGCCGAAAAAATTCTTCAGCTCAATTCATTTATTGGTAAAGACTCTTTTATGGAGTCTCTGTAGGGGCTTCCTCAGTCACATCCGGGGCTGGGGTCGCGTTCGCCTCAGGCTCCTCAGTTGGTTCAGGTGTTTCTTCACCCGGAGGATTGGCACAAACATCAGCCAACCAGGTCGCCGTGACCTCGATATCCAGGTTTACCCCAACCGACAAAGATTGCTGATAGTAACTGCTGGCTGTACAGTAATCACCCGCCGCGGCGTACTGGTCGCCCAGGCGATATAAGGCGATCCGGTATCTTTCAGCGCTGGACATACCACTGGCATCAGAAAAATACGGCAGCTGTGCGTAAAGTTGACCAAAAATCTCCACCGCGCCAGACCAATTGACATCCCAATAACTGGCACCGGTCATGTAAAGCGAGGCCCAATTCCGCGCACCGGCAGCCACGTTGTCAAGCGCTCCAAGCTGTTCAGCCACAGAAAGATCATACATACCTTGTTCAAGTTCCCCCGCCCAAATGCGTTGAATGCCGCGATTTCGTAAGGCAATGAAATAATAGCCATCCACAATGACCGTTTTGTAATCGTAGTTCGATTCTTTTAGAGATTGGATGTTTTGGATGGCCAGATCCCATTCCTGGTTGGCAATATTCTGTTCAATTTGGGCAAAGGTTTCTTCCGCAGCCCTTGTATCAACAGTCGGAGTGATTTCTGGTTCGAGTGTTTCAATCACAAATTCAGCCGTTGGAACCGCGGTAGGGGCTTCCATCTTCATCATCACATCAACCAGAAGCTGGTCGATCCCCGGAAAACCAGGGTATTTATCGATGATATATTCCAACCTGGTTTTGGCGTTCTCATAGCGCCCCTCGTCGATATCTCTGTAAGCCCAATCGAGTTGGAGAGATATTTGGTCCATCAGCATCGAGCGTTCATTTTGAATGCGGCGCTGAACCCCATTTCGATATCCAAGGAAAACAGAAATGCCGATGACGATCACGGCAAACAGAAGCGCTAATAAAACCCATCGCTTCTTTTTTTCTTTTATAGGCAAATCTGAAGCGTCATCCTCAACAACTTCACTTGAGGGAAGGTCTTGTAAGCTTTCCTCGTCATCACGTATTTCATTTTGGTCAAGATCGAATTCCGGAGCGAGGCCGTCATTGATTATTTCTTTTTCCTGGATTTCCTCATTGTCTTGAGGGAAATCGTTTAATTGGTCATCAGAGTTCATTCTGTTTTATTCCTACAATTGTCTTAATTCCATCAGTTCTTTTCGAATGATGATACCTGCGATTATAATGCCCAATCCCGCCCCCAGTACCGCGCCAATCAGGGTTCCTGCAAATCTCGGTGCCCAGGTCAACACAGCAAAAGCGACTCCACCACCAATTAAAGCTGCAATCATAGCCCTGCTGAAAGAGGGCATCAATTTCATCTTAGATGGTAATTTTGGGTTTAGGACTGCCAGTAATAGAATAGCTTGAATTGAATAGGCCAGAGTATTTGCAGCCGCGATGCCACTTGCCTGTAAGGCTGGGGACAATACCAATCCCAAAATGATAAAAAGCACCAGGGTTGAAACAGCGCCGATGAGTGGATATTTTGCTTGTTGGGTGGCATAAAAGCTGCGCACAAATAATTCCACCATTGAGTGTCCAACGATACCGATCAAAAAGATTCGGGAAACATCCACCACCCGGGCAGTGTCTGCGGCATCAAGTCCCAGGAAAACACTGACCACCGGGAAGAGCACAACACCCGCTATAATGGCCACAGGGATGGTCAGAGCCAGCATAACCTGGCTGGCGCGTTCAATTTTTACTTTTAGTTCATCAAATTGCTTGCTGCTGAAAAGCTCCGCTAAGGTTGGCAGGATCGCCGTAGCAATCGAAGTGCCCAGAAGCGTCTGGGGAACCTGCATGATCCACCAGCCATAGGTCAGAGCGGTCACCGAACCAACTTCCAACCGGGAGGCAAAATTGTCCTGGGCCAGGAAGATCATCTGGATGCAAAACATGCTCAACAATCTGGGGGCCATCAAACGGAAAACCTTGCGTGTCTCCGGATCATGAAGATCGATTTTCGGCCGCCATTTGAATTTGTACTTGATCAAACCGGGAACCTGAATCAACAGGTGCAGCAAAGCACCAAAAATTACGCCATATACTAATCCGTCGACGCCCAGGTCAAAGGCCGCAAGCTTGAAACCACCGATTTGATAGCCTTCTGCCGGAGCTAAAACCAGAGCGCCAAAAATTTGTCCCAGGTCGTAAAGGATCGGAGCCAATGCTGGCAGGAGAAAGTGTTGGTTAGCCTGCAAGCCAGCCATCATGAGCCCGCTCAGAGAAAAAATCAGCGTTGATATCAGGTTGAGTCTCAACAAACGCACGGTTGCGTCTGTTTGCTCTGCCGAGAATCCGGGAGCGATGCCTAATTGGTTGCTAATTAAAGGACGTGCAAAAATTGCCACGATCACGGCCAAAACAGCCGTAACAATAAAGGCGATATTGAGGATATTGGAAAAGAGATCCCAGGCTTGAGTCTTGCCCTTTTGAGTCAGGACCTCAGATAAAACCGGAATAAAGGCAATTGCCAAGGCTCCACCTGAAATGAGCATGAACAGCATGTCAGGCAGGTTATTGGCCGCGTTGAAGACATCCAGTTCAGCGCTCAGACCAAATTGCCTGGAAATGATCATTTGCCGGGCAACGCCTAAAATTTTGTCTATACCAAATAATACAGCCAGCAAAAGGGATACTTTTGATAATCTACTTAGTTTTTTCATAGCACTCCAAAGAATTCCACCCAATTATGCCACAAACTCTGTCTTTGGTTTTCTCGCACTGCCTTATAATCTGTTAAAGAATCAGGTACGATTAACAGATGAAAAATGATCCTGGAAGTTTATATGTAGTAGCCACTCCCATCGGACACCCCGATGAGATAACGTTGCGCGCTCTGGAAATTCTCAAGCAAGTGGACCTGATTATTTGCGAAGAGCGTAAAGTAGCCTCAAAATTGCTAAAAGGGCTTGAAATCAGCCAGCCTCTGCTGGAACTGAACGAACACAACGAAGACCAGATGGTCAATGATGTACTCTTGAAATTGCTTGAGGGTCAAAATTTGGCTTTGATCTCTGATTGCGGCACGCCAGTTTTCTCTGACCCGGGTCGAAAATTGCTGGAGATCATGTACGGATCGGGGATAGAGGTGATCCCAGTCTCCGGGCCTTCATCTTTGATGACAGCCATCTCTATTTGTCCCTTTGACCTGAGGCAGTTCCACTTTTTGGGATTTTTACCACCCAAAACAGAAGAAAGAAAAATTGTCTTACAGCGTCACAGCAACTCTTCTGAAGCGATAATCTTGATGGATACCCCTTACCGCATGGTAAAACTGCTCGTTGAAGTTGCTTCTGTTTTCGGAAGCAAGCAGACTATTTTTCTGGCCACAAATCTTACTTTGCCTTCTGAAAAAATCTATCTGGGCTCGGTCCAGGAGATTCAGGCTAAAGTGCAGCAGCGCAAGGCTGAATTCATTCTAATCATCGAGAAAAGCAACCGGAGGCGATCATAATCCCCCTGCGCAATCTCCACGTTCGCGATAAAGAATTTTCGCTGCCTGTTTTTATGCCAGACGCAACCTACGGTTATGTACGCAGTCTCACAAGTGCGGACCTACGCCAGGTGGGACTGCCTGCCCTGATGATGAACGCCTTTCATCTGATGCAAAAGCCTGGGTCAACCATGATTCAAGCCCTGGGTGGATTGCATAAAATGGCTGATTGGGATGGCGTGATCATGACGGATTCCGGCGGTTTTCAAGCCTACTCCCTGATCAGGCAAAATCCCAAGTTCGGCAGTTTGAGTTCAAAGGGTATTTTGTTCAGACCAGAAAATTCTGAGCGCAAGCTCAATCTGACCCCCGAAAAAAGCATCCAATTACAGTTTGGCTACGGCTCGGATATCCTTATTTGCCTTGACGATTGTACCCACATCAACGCAGATTTGGAGCAACAAAAGCTTTCGGTCGAACGCACGATCTCCTGGGCCAAACGAGCCAAACAGGCTTATATCCAACAGCTTGAGTCCCGCAAGGTTGAGGAGGCTGAACGTCCACTGATTTTCGGCGTGATTCAAGGTGGAGCAGAACCGGAGCTGCGCAAAGAATGTGCTGAAGCCTTATTGGAAATCGGTTTCGATGGTTTCGGATTTGGCGGTTGGCCTCTGGATGAGGAATCAAATCTGATCACTGAAGTTCTGGAATTGGTGCGCTCGCTTGTGCCTGTGGAATTCCCCATTCACGCTCTTGGTATCGGCCACCCGGAAAGCGTTGTAACTGCCTACAGGATAGGCTATGAGATGTTCGACTGCGCTTTGCCCACCCGCGATGCCCGTCACGGTCGGCTTTACATCCGAAAACAACAGAAAATTGACCCAAACACTGCTTCGGGTTGGTTGGGATTTACCTACATCAACACCGAAAAATACCTGCGTGATCCTCGACCAATTGAAGAGGAGTGCGATTGTCCCTGCTGTCAGAATTACAGCCTTGGCTATCTCTATCATTTATATAAGATGCGCGATCCCTCCTATTTTCGTCTTGCCACCATGCACAATTTGCGTTTCATGACACGTCTGATTGAAGACCTGCGGAAGGCACATGGCTGAAAAAAATATTGCTTTTGAAGAGTTTGTCGGGCGGGTACGGCAAAACCAGAAGTATGCCCAACTCACGCTTTCCCTGGTTGAGCAAATTGCCCGGGAGGAATTAAATAATCAAAAGGATTGGCATTCTGCATTAAAAACCACCCGCACCCGCCTGCATCGATTGACCGGGGCTTTTCTACCGCCTAAAATTAACTATGCGCATTTAATTGATAATTTGGGTTTAATCACTAAAAATAATTCCGATGAACTGCAAGCTTTCTCCAAACAGGCGATGCGCCTGCATGCTTCCACAAATGAGCGCTTGCCCTTTCTGGAGCACTTTTTTTACATCTGTCTTGAATCCATCGGAGGAGTAGGATCGATCCTTGATCTGGCCTGCGGACTGAATCCTCTGGCCATCCCCTGGATGCCGCTGAAGGAAAATTATTCCTATCTGGCTTGCGATGTGGTTGACCCAATGGTCTCTTTTTTAAACAGCTTTTTTTCCCAAACCAATCAGGTTGGCACAGCCTTTGTCTGCAATTTGTTTCAGGAAATTCCAACGCAGCAGGTTGAGGTTGCTTATCTTCTGAAACTTTTACCTATCCTTGATCAGATCGACCCAAGCATTTCTACGCGTTTGCTCGATGAGTTAAATGCCGATCATGTTTTGATCTCCTACCCTTCCAAAAGTCTGGGCGGTCGCTCAAAGGGCATGAAACAGACTTATAGCCAGCATTTGCAGCGGATCACGGAGGGTCGCAACTTTCACATCCAGGAATTTACATTCCCCAATGAGATTGCGTATTTACTCTCGCGATGAAAACTGATTTTTCCCAGGTTTACCAGGATATGATCGATTCAGTAAGGCATTCCAAAAAATACCGCGCGCTTGATCTGCCGGAGGATATGCTCAGGGATCTGCTTGACCAAAGCGCTGAGATTTCCAGGAACGTTTCAGAACTGAAGAACAACTTCCGTAAGTCTCTCCACAACGTCATCGCGCCTTATCTTGAAAGCATCGATTACGAGCATGAGATCCAGAAAATTGAAGACCTCTTTGCTTCCCGACCGAGCCAGACCGGGATTTCTGCTTACTGCCTTGAAACCATGGCCAAACACGCCTCAACCAG
>JAQVUC010000068.1 GCA_028699715.1 Anaerolineaceae bacterium
CCCACCGGGTATGGGTGTACCAAGGCCCAGATTTCCTGTATTGCGGCAGGCTCGAACGGCTGTTTCCTGTATAGCTTGAAGGCGGGCTAGCTCTGAATAATCAGAGCCGGACTTCTGTCCGCTCTGTCAGTGTATTCTGCACCCAGCGCACAACCTGATCGATGTGCTGGTCACTTGAAACCAGGTTAAGGTCATCGCTGTTGATGATCAGGACAGGGCACTGCTCAAATGAACCCATCCAATCCTCATAGAGCTTATTCAGGTTGCTGAGATACTCTCTTGATATGCCCGCTTCGTAGTCCCTGCCGCGGGTCGCGATGCGCTGCTGCAGTGTCTCCACTGAGGCACGTAGATAAACAAGCAGATTTGGGGGCGGCAAGAGTGAAACCAGCATTTGGTACAGATCCTGATAAACGTGATAGTCGCGCGTGCTCAAATCCCCCTGCAGGTAGAGGTTGCGGGCAAAGATCTGCGCGTCTTCATAAACGCTGCGGTCCTGCACCACTGAACCTTGCGCCAACAGCAGTTCCTTATGGATTTTCAGACGTCGGGTAAGAAAGTAAACCTGGGAATGAAAAGACCAGCTTTCCATATCTTCATAAAAATCCGCCAGGTAGGGGTTTTCTTCATGGGGCTCATAAAAAGGAGTAAATCCCAGCTTTTCGCTTAAAATTTTGACCAGTGTCGTCTTCCCTGCCCCAATATTGCCTGCTATTACGATGAATTTATCCATTGTTCACTCTCTGCCGCCTGATATAGGCTTCTTTTTTGGTATTCTCACCACTTGTGTAACTAATTATATCCGAGTGGGTTTTATTATATGGATATGTAAGGATTGTATAAGGCTTAAAGTTGAAATCGCTTGTGCAGCCACATACAATCTTTCATAAATATAGCAATATTGATTGTTTTTTAGTAAAGGAGAAAAAATGTTTGAAGGATTAAATTGGTTATGGACTATTGTTGTTGGTGGCGTTGCGGGTTGGTTAGCTGACCTGGTCGTCCCGGGCGTCAAAGTTGGTATTTTGGGCGCCATCATCGCCGGTATCATCGGCGGCTTCCTCGGCGGTTGGATTTTTGGTCTGCTTGGCCTGAGCACAACCGGTTTGGTGGGAGTTTTACTGGCAGCTGTTGTCGGCGCGATCATCGTTTTGATCATCTACCGCGCTGTCGCTAAGAAGTAAATTAGGTTTAAGTAAACAAAAGCCGGCAAGAGCCGGCTTTTGTTTTAAGCCTGCTGTTGATTACTCTTAAATCAACATTTTTCCAGACTAAATCAATTATTATTGATTTTTCGGTCCCCTCTTCGGGGGCAAACCATGAGGCGTTTTTACCTACGGCGCGTTCAGCCAGAAACTGACCCCATCACTGACGATTTCTGTCCACGGAGCCGTCGAATTATTTGTGTTGGTTGAAAAGCTTTCCTCGTCAACTAAGCACGCCTCTCCCTGGCAACTTAAGTAGAGGGAAAAGGCTTCCGAATCAATGATCGGGAGGTGAGTTTCGCTTTCGTTTGACAAACTTTCTTCTTCTTGGCTATCTGTGGGAAGTATTTTCCAGGCCAACTTTCCATGTTCAAGCAACAGTCCTTCACTCTCTTTCTCTCCCTTCAAAAGAGCAAGCTTGAAATCCTCTCCAATCAACAGATCCGACTCTCCTAAAAGATGCTGTGGAATGCCCTTTTGTTCCAGGTTCTCATACAAATTACGGCTGGTTTGGCTGCTTTGAGGATCACAAGCCCAGAGGACTTGCCCGATTTCCATTTTATTCGCCAAAACGAAAAGCCCACTGATGGTTGAACGCTGGCAGGAGGGGATGATCAAAGTGTCCAGATTCCGCGAAAACAAGGGCAGCTTATCAGAGACAAGATCCACCACGCTGTCCTCACCCGAAGACCCGGCCAGCAAAACCGACTGTCCCTGCTCCAACTCAAGCAGGATCATGGATTTATCTTTTTCGTTGGGCAAGTGGATGTGCAGCTTGCCATCCGGAGCAGAGAAATAGATCAGCCAAACCACTAGTGTCACAGCCGCCAAAGCCGGCAGTACCAGGCGGGGTTTCAAAAACTCCTGGGTCAGTTTGTTGAGTTTAGGCCGAAAAGCCAGCAGGAACAAGAGCGCGTAAAACAAGAGCACCCAAAAGAAACTGAACCTGGGCACAATCCAGGTTTCCGGAGCCCTGGCGGAAAGCCACAATACCACCTGGTTGGTCCAGGCTGCCCAAGGCCAGGCCAACCAAGCCAAAATCGATCCCAACGAGATGGAAAGCAGACCACCGGCCAAAGCCAGCAATCCCAAAACCATGACGGTCGGCTGAACCGGCAAAATCAGAGGGTTTGCCACCAGAAAGAGCCAGGAAGCCTCGCGGAAGTGCCAGACAATCAGCGGCAGTGTCATCACTTGAGCAATCAGCGTCAGTAAAAACACTTCAGAAAGCAAGGCGCTTAATTGAAGCGCCCTCTCTTTTTCAAACCGGGTTGCAAACCAATCCTCCAGTTTCGCCAGCAGCGGACTGGCAAACAAAGCCAGGCCCAAGGTTGAGGCAAGCGAAAACTGGAAGCCGATATCCCAGGGCAGATGCGTGTCAAGCAAAATCATGATCAAGGCGCTGACGCCCAAATTGTTGAGGATATTTCCTTTTCGGGCAATTGTACTGGCGAGCACGGCATAACTTGCCATAAAGGCAGCCCTGAGCACTGGAGGGTTCGCGCCAACCAGCAAACTATAAACTACAAGAAAAATGATGGTGGCCAGCGCGCCGCGTTTATTGCCGATCTGACGGGTAAAAAAGAGACTGATGATGCCAGCCAAAACTGCCATATTGAAACCGGAAATGGCAATGATGTGGGAGGTTCCGGTACGTTGGTAGGCGGTTTCCAAAGCCGGAGAAATGCCGCTCTCATCTCCCAAAAGTATCCCCCGCAAGAGCGCGTCCTCCGGGCTGGGGAAGATGGTCATCAAAACCTGGTTTCCCCGATCGCGTAGGTTGAACAAGGCCGCCAGCAGCGGATTTCCCTGTCCGCTTTCAACCAGTTTTACTTTTGGGTAGGCTATGGTGGAATAGATGCCCTGATGTTTCAGATAATTTTTCCAAGAGAAAGTTACCCCTTCCTCCGGAGTCTGCAGCTCGCCTTTGACTTCCAAACGGTCTCCATACTGATAATCTGAGCCAAGGGGCAGGTAAAACAAAACCTTACCGCCAATTTCAGGCTCATGGACTGCCAGTTCCTCCGCCCGCAGAGACTCTGTCTGGAGCACAACTTCAACCGTGCTTTGGGCAGTTTCCGGGGGTTGGGTCACAACGCCTGTCAACCTCACCTGCCCCTTGTTGTGATAGTAGAGCAGATGGTCGGGAGTAGCCTGTGGTAGCCTGAGCTGATACAGCATAGCTGCCAGCGCAAAAGCAGCTAAAGCAAGTGAAAAGGGGAAATGCCTGATGGTTTGTAATGCCGCAGGAGCTTGCTTTTGTAACAAAGAGAGCAGAACAAAGAGTCCTGCAAGGATTGCCCACCAATACCAGGGGAAGTTAATTTCTTCCGCGGCCAGGGGACCAAGAAAAGCTGCCAAGCCCATCCAGAAAAAGGGCATGAAAGTCGGCAAACGAATTTTTCCTCGGTGAGGATCAGGGAAACTTCCGGTCCTTGCTTCGTTTGAGGGGTTGGTATGCATCAGTCAGTTTGGTTTGTTCTCAGTTTTCTGATTCGAGGTAATTCAATAAGACCTCCAGGGCTCTTTTTGCCAACTGTTCTTTGATTGAAACCCGGCTGCCTTCCAGCAGAAAATGATAGGACCAATCGCCCTCGGGGGTGGAAAGCGCGCACCAGCTGGTGCCGACCGGTTTGCTGGGCGTTGCCCCACCTGGCCCAGCGATGCAGCAAACCGAAAGCCCGATATCGCTATTGAAGGTTTTGCGCGCGCCCCTGGACATTTCAAGCACCGTTTCACTGCTGACGGCTCCGTAGGTTTTTAGCGTATCCCAACTTACCCCCAGCAAGTTGACCTTGGCCTGATAGGCATAAGAGACCACGCTGCCCATGAAATATTCTGAGGAGCCGGGGACATTGGTGATGAGATGCCCGATCAACCCTCCGGTGCAGCTCTCCGCCAACCCAAGGGTCAGTTTTTTCTGAAACAGATGTTTTCCAATTCTGGTTTCAAGATCGTCATTTTCCATCAGCTTCTCCTTGATTGCCTGAGCAGGTATTGTTGTGTCAATTTCTTTCCAGATCGGGATAAGCTCGCGCTCCTCGATATAAGCGGCTATCGCTGGGGAAAGTAAGCCTTCCCGGACCAGGGTCGAAGTCTTTTCTCCCTTTTCCAGGCGTTCCCGGATCTCTCTGGAGGAAATTTCATTCACCTCTAATTCATCGAGGTAAATCACTCTGGCGCCAATATTACCCAGATAGTCAATATACTCCAGGTTCGGCTGAAAGCCCTGCCTGGGGCTGATCACCAATGCCGTGTCTTTGATCAGGTCCTGCCAGTGAAACCACTGTCCAAAAGAAGGCTTTTCGCCTGTAAAACTATCTGAACCAATCAAAAAACCCAATTCATAACTGGGATCAATGCGCTTCCGCAAGACTGTCATCGTTTCGGCGGTGAAATTGGGGCGGTTGTTTTGCGAAACCAGTTCCCATTCCAAATCACTGACCTCAACCCGGTCGACCAGACCCTGCAAGCCTTGATAGATTTCCTGCGCGGCTAAGTGACAAATGTCAAAGCGGTGCTCAAAGGTGAGCGGCAAGGAGCGTTTGACCCCTTCCTGAATGTTGTGGTGGCGGAATACGGGTAATAAGATCACCCGGGCGACCTTCTGCCCGCGCGAATGCAGCGCTTTGACCGCATCGATAACCAATTGGGTATGTCCCTTGTGAAGTGGGTCTGCTGAAGTGCCAAAAACCAGAAGCATGTCTTTAATCATGACGTTAAATTGTGTCCTTATGAAGTGATTTTTTGATTTCGTCCAGCTGAGCGAGCCATAAATTTGGACTGGCATCGGCCGGCATCCGCCAACCCTGGCATGCTTCCAAACTCAAACTGAACAATTGAGGGGCATCCGGCGCGGCGATGCGTTTAAATTGGTTGCGGAAGAAGCGCTGATAGAAGACCCGCAGACAGTTCAGAATGAACTCCGCTTCATATTCGTCTTTGAAAATTTTTAACGCCTCTTCAAAAATCTGTTTTGGCTCCTCTTTTTCACCAATAGCATGCCAGAGGAAAAAATCATGCAGCAAGTAAGGTCCCAGGATCTTTTCCGTAGGCTGAGCGGAAGATCCATCAGCCTGCAGTGGTTGAAGTTCCGGCGAAATTGGAGCCTCCGCCACAGTTATGGCAAGCCTTTCTCCTTCAACACCAAACAATTTATTGCCTGCCCAAACCAGCAATTGCAAGAGAACGGTTTTGGGTAGCCCGGCGTTGACGTTATACATGCTGATCTGGTCGCCGCTGTAGGTGGACCAGCCCAAAGCAATTTCGGACATGTCGCCCGTGCCCACCACCAAGCCCCTGTGCATATTTGCCAGATCCATCAGGATTTGCGTGCGTTCCCGCGCTTGCGCGTTTTCAAATGCCAAGTCTGCCGAACCGTCATGCCCGATAGCCGCCAGGTGCTGCTGCAATGCCGCATGAATTGGAATGACTTTGCTGGTGACGCCGGTCAGTTTCATCAAGTTGTCAATTCTTTTCAAAGAATTGCTTGAACTGCCTGGACCAGGCATGGAGACAGCGATCAAGTCTTCCCGGGGCAGTCCGAGTTTGTCCAGCGCCAGGCAGCAGACAAAGAGCGCCATGGTCGAATCGGCTCCGCCACTGACACCTAAGACTAATTTATTGGAACCCGTATGGCGCAGCCTTCCCATCAGTCCGGCTGTTTGAATCTCCAGGATGCGTTCAAACTGATCCTGCTGATCTTTATCAAATAAAAAGGGTGTGCGCTGATCTCTTTTTGGCTGGCTGGCTGTGATTGGCTTTATCTTCAACTCGGAGGGAAATTCAAACCTTGTGATTTGGCTTTTAAATGAGATCTGCTTACCTGTAACCACTAAGTTTCCGTTGTACCAGACTTGCGCCAAACCGGAAAAAACCTTTTTCCCTGTGGATTCACTGGCTCCGCTGGAGCAAACGGCAACTAAGCAGTCATTCTGCGATAATTGGCTGAACTGAGCCTTATAGTTTTCATCCGCCAGCGCCGGGAGCGCGCAAGAGTTCAGAACTATCTCACCCTTTGTAAGCGGCAAATTCCTGCTATTTCCGACGGCTA
>JAQVUC010000069.1 GCA_028699715.1 Anaerolineaceae bacterium
GTCTTCTTTTGGAGCGCAACCGCTCAAAGTCAGTGTAAAGATTGCCCCAATGATCAATAAAGTTAGTAGTATTTTTCTATTCATAGTTCACCTTCCTTGAGGTGTTATCTCAAAGTTATCAATTAATTGTCAAGGTTAAAGAGCTATTTGTCAAGTTCAGGCACCTACAGCCTAAGGTTGGATCATTGGTTTCAACAGATGAATCACATCTCCGCTTGAAGAGCCAAGTGAACGAACAATCAAAACGATTTTGACCTGTCTGCCGCCCAGGCTGCTCAGATCTACATTGATCCTCTGAAACTCCCCGTTGTGCATCTCACGCCAGGATTCCACTTCCTGCAAGGCTCCACTGCCATCCTGATAAGTTAAACTGAACTCAACATCACAGCCAAGATTCCCTTTTTTGCAGCCTAGGATGGTTGTGAATTTGGCATTATTCGGGATCAACATAGCCGGATAAGTTCCCTTGAGGTACGAATCATTCGATCCAGGCAGTCCAAGCCAAAGCGCGGTCTCATTATCCTTGGCGCCATTTTCCAGTAATGGGGTATTGTCTGAATAGACAAAACCTCCGCTGTCCTCAGGCTGCCCGGGGCAGTGAAGTTTATCCGTTCCATTGGTTCATTCTGCAGAGCAATAGGAATCAGCCAGATTGAGTTGGTCACCACGTACCTGGATTTCCACCCAGAAAGTGTGTTCAGGGTTGCGAAAGGCAAAAATCACCTCTTCAGCGTTTCGTAATTTAAACTCAGCCCGATAGGTTCCAGCTGAATTGGGCGCAGTCACAGGCATGGAAATCACGACCGATTCACCCGGAGCTACCGCTTTATCACTGATGGGTTGGCTGGCCGGCGTGTTCATCGAAGTTCCACCCACAAAAACCACATCATAGTCAGTCGTCCAGGTGCAGGTGCCTTCGTTTGTCAGTTTCCAGGTTTTGGTAAAGCTGCTTCCAGGTGTAAATTGAGTTCCATCAGGGATGCTTTCTTCCACAAAACCTGCCAAATCACAAGCTCTGCTTCCTGTTGGCGTGGTAGATTGCTCAGGGTTGGGGGTCGTCGGGTCAGATGGATTCTCAGGGGTCAAAACTTGTTCAGTCTCTGAAGGCTGGGGTAGCTCGGTAGGGGCTTGATAAGCTGCTGTTTGGGTTTGTGCGGCTTGTTCTGTCGCTACGATTTGGGTCGTCAGAGCCTCAACGGTTCGCGCGGCTGCCGTGCGGATGCTGTCCAAAGGATCGATTGTTGGTGGAGGGGTCGGTTTCATCTGACAGGCAGCCAGGATCTTAGCAGCCAACAGAATGCTTATCACAATTAAGGGTTTTGATCGAAATTTTTTCATAGTACCTCAAGCAATTTTCTAACATACTTGGTTGCAAGATTAGCACCCATTCAGCAAAAAAGCAGGCCAAAAGCCTGCTATTTTGAGTTGAAAACGAATTCTATTTGCGTGGATGGCCGACAAAGACCGTTTTAAGGAATTGACCGACCTTTACTTTTTGTCCGCTGAGCAAAGCCTGGGAGCTGATCAGGTTGGCAACCCCCCGCATGACCACCACCACCGTCCCAAACAAAAGGATCAGACAGGCAATGATTTGCCAGGCGGGCACCTGTCCAATCGATATGCGGGTCATCATCACGACCGGTGAAGTGAAGGGGAACAAGGTCATAAATGTGGTAAAAGCTGAATTGGGGTTCTCGATCAGTTGGGCGATCGCCATGATAGTGAAAATCAACGGAAGCATCAAAACAAAAGTGGACTGGTTGGCCTCACGTAAATTCGGTGCCAGAGCGCCCAAGCCTGCCATAAGACTGCCGTAGAGCAGAAAACCACCGATAAAGAAGGGAATAGCTGAAAGGACTAAACTGGTTGAAACGTCAAAATCTGCTAAAAAAGGCAGCATGTTGCCGCCAATTCGCGGCAAGAGTACGATTGTTCCGAACCAAACCAGCATTTGCACCAAGCTCACCAGACCAAGCGCCAGTATCTTTCCAAGGAAGAGATCCAGCGGGCTGACTGAGGAAAGTAGCATCTCAATCACCTTGTTCTCTTTGTCCTTGCCAATAGCGCTCAGCATGGTACTTGAACTGATCAAGACCACCATGTAGAAGAACATCGTCACGATGTAAGGCAGCCAATAGGTTGATGCTTCAGATTGATCCCTCGTGTCTGCCGTTTCAGGGTTGAGGTATTCGTAATTGAAAGTAGCCGGGTTGGTATAGCGTAGATAAACATCTTCGTCGGCGCCGAGCAAATTGTATTCGATCAGGGTCTTGAGCTGGTCTTGCTGAACCAGTTCTGTGATCATGTTGACTTCAGGTTTGATGAAGCGCAGTTTTCCGGATTGCAGGTAGTCCTCTTCGATCAGGTAAAATCCCTGCAGCTGACCCGCGGCAGTCCGTTCCCGAGCAAGCTCTTCCGATTCCTGCGCGATCAATCGTCCACCCGTGACCCAATTTGGGTATTCCTGGATCAGCTTGGTCTTATCCACAACACCGATGGGTAGGGGGTTCGCGGCCTCTTTGACAAAAATTTCCTGGATTGTCTGACTTGAATCCTGGTTAACCAGATTCAGACCGCCTAAAAGGAGGATCGGGATCAGGGGCACCAATATCATGCTCACAATGAAAGAGCGGCGCTAGATGACGTTCAGGAATTCAAACCAAAAAACTCGCCTTATATTAAGCATGGTTTGCCTCCTTCTTGAACAAGCTTCTCAACGATAGCTTCTGACTGTACTGGAGCATGCCTCTTTTGAAGGCTACGCTGGCTAACCAGATCATCAAGACGGTCAGGCCGATCAGCAGTGCAAAAACAAAGGCGATCTCAATTGCAGGCACAGAGGTAAAGGCCATGCGCATAGAAAGCGCCAGAGGCGCGCTCAAGGGGATGTAACTCAACAATCTGGCAACCACACCATTGGGGTTGCTTATAAAGACATTGATGAAATAGAACGGCAGCATCATCGGCAGCACTATCAGCCCAGTGACCGATTGCGATTCCTGGATGCTGGTCATGGTTGCGCCAATAGTAGCCATCAACGCGGCAGTGAAAATAAAAGAAATCAAAAGCAAGGCAAGGCTGACGGCTAAATAGGAACCTGAAAGCTCAATATCAGCCAGAAAACTGAGCCTGTCAGAAAAGATGATCAATCCTGCAAAAAGGATCAAAGCCCAAACCGCAATCTGCGTCAGACCGACGCTGAGGTTACCAATGATTTTTCCGGTCATCATTTCCCGCGGGGGAACGGAGGTAAGCAGGATCTCCATCGTCCTGTTTTCTTTTTCTTCTACCAAGGCCTGCAATAGATAGCCGCCGCTGTACATAACCACAATTAGGTTCAGGATCCCGATCAGGATGGGCACAAAAATCTTGTGCCAGCCTGTTCCATCAGACTTGGTCTTGCCGTCCAGGGATTCAAGGCTGATCTGATTGCCGCTTGAAAGCCTCTCAAGGATCGCAGGGTCAGCCTCCTCAGCCGCCAACAAATTTTGGCTGATAAATCCGATGATCTTGGATTGAACTTCCCCCGCTGGTTGCTTATTAGTCCAATAGTCAAGTTGATAAGAGGCTAAATAGCCTTCCGGGATCACCGCAAAACCCTGGATTTCACCGGTTTCGACCGCTTTTTTGGCCCCGGCTTCATCCGGAAAAGTGTGGAGGTAGATCTGAGGGTTGAAGAAAGTAGATTTCGCTGAATTATCAGGTTCAAGGCTGATGATGTCTGCCTTGTCCACCAGACCAATCGGGCGGAAATCATAGGAAGAGCGGGATAAAAGCATGGAGAGCAGAATCAGGATAGCGAAACCTAGAGGCAGCAAAAGCAAGGTTAGCCAAAAGCGTTTTTTGGCGACGTGGTGCTTATATTCGTAGGTGGCGACAAGCAAAGTCTTATTCATTGCAGGCCTATCCTTTTTTTACAACCTGGATAAAAATTTCGTCCAGGCTTGGTGTAGCCACTTCAAAGGTATTCAAGCGCACTCCCTGATTCACCAGCAGGCCAAGTAGATCCTGGGCATTGATCCCCTCGGCAGGGCTTAGGCGGAAATTCCCGTTCATAGGCTCGATCTTTGCCACGCCTTCAAGCTTTTCCGGCAGCGGAGAAGCCGTAGTGATGATTACCTGGTTTGTGCGGAACTGGTCCTGGATCTCACTCAAGCCACCTTCAAGCAAAACCTTACCGTAATCGATCAAAACCAATCTGTCACAAAGCGTCTCTACCTGGTTCATCTGGTGTGTGCTCATCACAATCGTTTTTCCTGCGCTACGCAGTTCCCGCAGCAGGTCTTTGACCAATTGTGTGTTGACGGGGTCGAGCGCTGAGAAAGGCTCATCGATAATGATGATTTCAGGGTCATGGATCAACGCGGCAATCAGCTGCGCTTTTTGCTGCATGCCCTTGCTCAACTCTTTGTTCTTCTTTTTTTGATGCTCCGTAAGGTCAAATCTTTCCAGCCAGGCGGGCAACGTTTTATCGATTTGAGCTTTGCTCATCCCTTTGAGCGTCGCCAGATAGCTGAGACAGCGGTTGACCTCAACATCCTGGTACAAGCCTCGTTCCTCAGGAAGGTAGCCAACCCTGTTCAGTTTTTCATCCGTCATTGGTCCGTCCAAAATTTCCACTGAGCCGGAATCCGGTTGATAGATGTCAAGGATCACTCGAATGGAAGTTGTTTTACCGGATCCGTTGGGGCCGAGCAGGCCAAAAATTTCACCTGGGTTGACCTCAAAAGATACATCTTTAACGGCTTGTGTATCACCAAAAGACTTACTGATATTTTTGACGTGAATAGTACTCATCGCATTCTAACTCCTACAATTTTTGGCATGGATCCTTCCTAGCAAGCTTATCTTACCAGACAACCTTACAAACAATCGTTGATTTACATAAATCCATATAACATATTTTATGGTCTACGAACAGAACCAACCGAAGATAATCTATCCTTTATCCTCACATAAAAACGCCCCGCGCAGGCAGGGCGTTCAGACAGACAAAATTTAGCCTCACTCTTTTTCGTAGGGCTCACCCTCAGCCGCTGGTGCCTGCCCCTTGCCAATAAACCCAGCCAGCACAATCATCGTGATCAGGTAGGGTGCCATGGCCATAAACTGGGGAGGGATGGTGCTGCCCAACAGCGACAGTTTGGAGCCAATCGCATCAGCAAAACCGAAGAGCATGCCAGCCCCCATCGCTCCCAGGGGCATCCAGTTCCCGAAAATCATAGCTGCCAGGCCGATAAAGCCTTTGCCTGCGGTCATGCCCTCGTCGAATCTGCCAACCGAACCAAGCGTAAAGAAGGCGCCAGCGATGCCAGCCACCAAACCACTCAAAATCACTCCCACATAGCGGGTTTTGATAACGTTAATACCCAGCGTATCCGCTGCCTTGGGATGCTCACCCACAGAACGCAAACGCAAACCCCAGCGTGTCTGGAACAAAGCCACCTGCAGGATGATCAGGATCAGAAACATCAAATAAACAAACAGGTTTTGGTTGAAAAGGATTGGTCCGATCAGCGGGATATCTGCCAAACCCGGCAAAGGTACTCTCGAGAACATCTTCGGGTTATTTAGCCCTTCAATGTGTTGAAGGAACTTCTGCGAGATAAAGGCTGTCATCCCAGTTGAGAAGATGTTAATTACTGTACCTGAAATTGTTTGGTTAACCTTGTACTTGATGGACAAGACGCCCAGAATAAGAGCCAGGAGGATGGACGATAGAATGCCACCCAGCAGACCTAACCAGGCATTTTTTGTGACGCTGCCAACCACAGCCGCGGCCATGGATGCCATCAGCATCATACCTTCAATGGAGATGTTGATGATGCCAGAACGTTCCGCCAGGATGCCGGAAAATGCGCCCAGTGTGATCGGAACTGCCAGCAACACAGCGCTGGAAAGCATCCCAGCCAAATTGAGTGATTTATCAGCCGCCTGCCAGACCAAAAATCCAAAAATCAGGCAGAGAGCGCAAATACCAATCATCAGGTTGGTCCATTTGCCAAAACCCCTGATCACTTGATATAGGCCGATAGCCAGAGAAATTACTGCCAGAATGGTCAGGGTCAGTTTTGAAGGCAAGATCCAATCAGCCATCAAACCCTGACCAATTCCGCCAGGTGTCATCACAAATTTGGTAAGAGCTTCTTCACTAGTTTTGGCCACAAAAGCAAGGTAGATCAGCAGACCAATCAGGATCTCAACCACACCCATGACAATTTTCCGGGGAGTGG
>JAQVUC010000070.1 GCA_028699715.1 Anaerolineaceae bacterium
GATTCTTCGTTACCGGGGATTGGGTGCGATGAAAGCACCACTGTATCGCCTTCCTGGATCGAAAACTGGCGGTTTGTGCCAGCAGCCAGGCGCCCAACAATGGAAGTGGGCTCTCCTTGTGAACCGGTCACAAGCAGCACGATTTTGCTTTCAGGCATGGAAAGAGCTGTTTCAGCAGAAACTACCTGGCTTTCTTCATAGTTCAAATAGCCTAATTCTTTCGCGATACGGGCATTTTCGACCATGCTCAGGCCCGTGAAAGCAACCTTGCGGTCGTAGCGTTTGGCAGTATCCAGTACCTGCTGCATGCGGGAAATCAAGCTGGCAAAAGTCGCGATAATGATGCGTCCTTTGGCCTGTTGGAAAACACGGTCAAAAGCCGCGTCAACCACACGTTCAGAGGGGGTCCAACCGGCTTGTTCAGCATTGGTTGAATCGGATAAGAGCGCCAAAACACCTCTGCTGGCTAACTCCGCTAATTTACCGTAGTCAGTAGGTCGCCCATCGACGGGAGTGTGGTCAAACTTGTAATCCCCTGTATGGACGATCAGCCCGGCAGGTGTGTCGATGCCCAGCCCAACCCCATCCGGGACTGAATGGCAAACATGGAAAAAATCGACCTTAAAAGGACCGATTTGAACGGTTTCACCAGCATGCACGTTGATCAGTTTGGCTTCTTTGCCGGGACTGCGGCGGTTCAATTTATTCTTGATCAGACCATTGGTCAGCGGGGTTGAATAAATCGGCGCGTCCACCGTTTCGATCAGATGGCTGATAGCGCCAGTATGGTCTTCGTGACCATGGGTGATCACGATGCCCACTACTTGATTTGCCCGTTCTTTTACGTACTCAAAATCAGGGATGATATAGTCGATCCCGATCATGTCATTATCTGGAAACATCATTCCAGCATCCACTACCAGGATCTGGTTGTTGTATTCATAGACGGTCATATTTTTACCGACTTCACCCAGACCCCCCAGGGGGATAATTTTTAATTTTTTTTCTTTCATTTCACTTCCTAACAAAATTCACCGGCTTTACGCCGGAATGGTATTATATATTTTATAGCGGTTCCCGCCATATTTACTCGACTGAGTATAGCACATACGAGAGCACCGGGTCAATTTGCGCGTAGAAGAAACACAGCCCGTTCAGGGCTGTGTTTGAATATTGATCACGATAGATCAAGCTAAGCAAGATTCAAGCAATTATTTTTTCTTTTTCTCTGAATTCCTCGCCTTTTGGAGCTCTTTTTGCAGCCGTTGGCGGGTTTTCTTTTCAACTTTGAGTTTTTCCTTTTCGGCTTTCTCGGCTTCTTTTTGCTTTCGTTTGAGCAGGCGGGCTTCGTCTTGAGCTGCCAGAACAACACCGGTGCTAATAACCTGGTAAATATAGTAAGCCAGGAAGAGGATTGTCAGCAGCGCCACGATCAAGCTTCCGATTGTCAAACCAAATTCCTGCCCCTGGATTGTTGGTGTGAAAAGGTAACCGCCGATGCCGGTAAAAAAGAGCGTTGTGTTGAGGATGATGGCGATCAAGCGTACTTCGGTTGGACCAATGCCTATGCTGGTCATTTCAAAAGTTCCGGTCACATGAGTCTTGAGATAGACCTGGATCATCAGCAGCAGCCAACCAGAAAGCGCGATCATGCTGATATCAAAGCGGGCGATGCCTGCCAGGCCGATGCCAGCAAAGAGGATCAAGGAAGTGATCCCATCAATGGCGTGGTCGGTGTAGTATCCGTAATTTGGGCGTTCGTGATGTCTGTAACGCGCCAAAGTGCCATCCAGG
Organism: Anaerolineaceae bacterium; assembly: GCA_028699715.1. GTDB lineage: Bacteria > Chloroflexota > Anaerolineae > Anaerolineales > Anaerolineaceae > Mesolinea. The sequence goes on from JAQVUC010000070.1 coordinate 1,795, forward strand.
CTGTCACCAAACCAATTGATGATAAAACCAAGGCTGGCAACAAATAGCCAAATGTTGCCCTTGATCTCACCGCGTCCGACCATGGCATAAGCAAAGCCGGCCAGCACTGAACCAAGCAAGCCTAATACTGTCAGCATGTCAGAATTGACCCAGGCGGGCATGTGTTTGGCGAAAAATTGCAGGGCTGGTCTTTCCAGCGGCCCTAACAAGATGTCGTTAGTTCGTTTATCTTTTGCAGTTCCATCATTTTCGTTTGCCATAATTCCTCATTAAACTAAATTTTTGATAATTGGTAATACTTCAGGCCAAAGTGGGTAAAACATAGCCCAATCTGCGGCGTTATTACGGATAAAAACTTCAGCTACTTTCAAAACCTTTTCAGCGTTGATCAGGTTTTCTTCCACCAGGTCAGGTCTGGATTCCATTTCGATTGGCTCTGAGGAATCAATCAAAAAGCCGCCGTCGCTCTGCCGAACCCCACAGGCCACCCGGGCTACCGCCCCGGTTTCCAGGCAAAGACGGGAATAGAAAGTGGGGACCGCTGTCGGTCGCCCAAAAAAGACGGGCTTGTATTTGGCTTCATCAGCGTTCTCAAGCGGCCGGTCCATTCCTGTCACGAGGCACTTTCCCTCTTTGAGAGCTTTCTTCGCCAAGCGGAAAGAGGAGAAAGAAATTGGATGTACTTCCATACCCACCGCCGCCCTTAATTTGTTTTGGGCTTTGTAGGCATTATTGGGGTTAGGATAGCCCAAAGCGAAGACCGGCACACCCAGCCAACAAAAAGACATACCAAACAGGTCAAAGTTGCCAATATGGGGACCCAGAATAAAAGTGGGGATCTTGCGATCCCGGATATCAATAACTGTTTGTTCCGCTTCCCGGGTCAGGTTAATGGTCTTCTTCCCCTCTTCAGGGTGTTGATAGTAATAAAAATATTCAAATAAAGAAGTCGCCGTTGATTTGGCAACTCTCTCAACTTGCTGGTCAAGCTGCTCTTTATTGAGCTTTTCACCAGTGACAACCCATTGATTTGCTTCAACGTTCTGGACAAAACTGCTGGACTTTCTTGAAGCCAGGACTTTACCTCCAAATTCGGCCAAGCCGCGCATGGTGGAAAGCGAGAAAGTTTTACCCGCCCACATACCCGCCTTGACAGCCGCGGAGTCTTGAAGGAATTCCTTGATAGCCATGGTTATTAAATTTTACTCTATGAATTTAATAACACATTAACAAGTGGATGGACATTGTTTTACCCAAGCTTGTGACAATTGTCACTGCCTTTTAGCGGTCAACAACTGGCGGACAAGAAGCGAAATCAGATAGGCTGTCGAAGCCAGCAGGATGATTACTGGCCCGGTCTGGATGTTTGTCAGGAAAGAAATCACCAGGCCCAGCGCGCAAAAGATTGCGCTGAGGATAAAGGAAAGCAGCATGATCCCGCGCATATCTTTCAAGAAAACCCGAGCGACGGCCGGCGGGATACTCAGGAGCGCGATGACCAATATCAAACCGACCATGCGCATGGAAACGACCACGGTCAAACCAATCAGCACTAACATGCTCAAGTAAATCAAGTTGACCTGCACATTGCGAACCGTGCTGAAAGTTTCGTCATAAGAGATCGCCAGCAAGCTGCGGTAGCTAAGGATGACAAAGGCTAAAACCACAAAAGCGATCAGCGCCATCAGCTTTAAATCATTGCTGGAAACGGCCAGAATGCTGCCAAAAAGATAGCTCATCAAGTTGGCCTTGTAGCCAGGCGTCAGGGAGATAAAAATGATGCCGACCGCCATGCCAATTGACCACATGACACCGATTAACGTGTCAGCTCCGGTTTTGGATTTGCGGTGAGCCGTGCCCATCACCAGGGCTGAAACGGTGCTGAAAAGCAGCGCGCCCAGCATGGGGTCCTGACCCAAATAGTAAGCCAAACCAACCCCGCCGTAGGCGGCGTGGGCAATGCCGCCGCTGAGAGAAACAATGCGGTTGAGGACCACCAGTGTGCCAACAATTCCACAGGCCAGGCTGATCCACATGCTCGCCAAAAGCGCGTTGCGCATGAATTCATAAGAAAAAATTGTGCTTAGTTGCTCAATCATGCTGGTGACCTTCCTGGTGGCTGGGTAAAACGCGGTGAGGTAGGCCGTGAGCGACCAAATCGACCGGACATTCGTAGGCTATATCCAGCATATCCGATGTGATTTCTTTGGTACCGCTGTAAACCAAACGGCGGTTGACGCAGCCAATCGTTTTAACGTAAGTTGAAATGGCGGTAAGGTCATGGGAGATGAGCAAAATGGCGATATGGTCGTTGAGCTTTGCCAGCAGGTCATAAAGTTGAGTGCTGGAGTGGCTATCAACACTGGATGTGGGCTCGTCCAAAAGTAGAATTTTGGGCTCCGTAACCAGGGCGCGGGAGATGTAAACACGCTGCCGCTGTCCGCCGGAGAGTTCGTTCATGGTGCGGTTGCGAAACTCAAGCATGCCGGTCTGGTCCAGGGCTGTTTCAATGGCTTGTTTATCACTCGAACTCATGCGAAAGTTGGCGAAAATTGACGGCCTGAGGCGACCCATTGCAACCACGTCCCAGACGCTGATCGGAAATTGTTTGTCTTCCACCTGAAACTGGGGCACATAGCCGATGTGTTTGCGTCCCTGGTAGGGCTCCATTCCCATCACGCTGATTGTTCCGCGGTCTGGCTTTACCAATCCTAAAATGACGCGGATCAGGGTGGTTTTGCCACCTCCGTTGGGACCGATCAGACCGACATAATCTTCTTGAAACATTTCAAAAGAGACATCTTCCAAAATAGTATCGGAATCATATCCAGCCCATAAGTTTTTGATTGAAATTACAGCTTTGTTTTGCATAGTTTTCTCAGTTGATCGCTTCTGAAAGTGCCTCAGAAATCGCAAGGATGTTAGTGTCCCAATCATAAGCCATTGGGTCGATTTCAATCACGCTTTCAATCTTCGTTTGGTCTGCCAGGGATTGGACGTTAAGGGGATTTGACCCTTTTTGGACAAAGAGGGTGGTGATGCCGTACTCAATCGAGAATTCAAGGATCTCAGCCATCTGAGCGGGGCTTGGCTCCTGACCTTCAATTTCAACCGGGATCATCTCCAGTCCATACTCGTGAGCCAGGTAGCCCAGGGCGGGGTGCAAGATCAAAAATTCTGCTCGGGCTGGTTGATCCAGCAATTGATGGATTTTTGCATCGGTATCTTTGATGACTTCCAGCAGCTGGTTGAGCTTGGTTTGATAAAAATCAGCATTTGTTTGATCAAAATCTGTAAGAATTGCGGCAGTATTGGCTGCCAGGAGCTCCATGTTGCTGGGTGAGAGCCAGATGTGCGGGTCCAAACCTTCTTCGTCAAGGCCTGCAGCTTCAGCTTCGCCCTCGTGGATGTGACCGGAAGGCGTCGGGAGGCGCATTACGCCTTCGGAAATATCAAAAACCTGTAAATTTTTGTTAGCGTCAAGGAAGCGCGGAACCCAAACATTTTCAAATTCAACTCCAACCGTCAAAAACAGGTCAGCTTTGGCCAAAGAGGCCATTTGCGATGGGCTGGGTTCGTAAGTGTGCGGATCGTCACCGCTGACGGTCAGGCTTTGGACCTGGATTTTGTCAGCACCGATTTGTCTGACCAGCCATTCAATTGGAGGAATGCTGACAGAAACGTTGATGGTTTTGTTTGCCAGGTCAACAGGTTCTTGATTGGAAGGGGTTGTCGCGCAAGCGCTTAACAACACACTGATCAGCAATCCAAGGGCTAAGATTTTTTTCATTTATCCCCCCGGTCGTTTAATGTATTGAGGCATTCAGGGCAAATCCCAAAAAGTTGCAATAAGTGGTCACGCACCTGGAAGGAAGTTTCCGCTTCAACCCTGTGGATCAGCTCTTCGATATCATCTGTACCAGAAAATTCCATGGCTTTGTGGCATTTCTGACAGATTATGTGATGGTGGTGACCTGTGGAACTGAGCACATAACCCGGATTTCGTTCAGGGTCGTAGACGACGGTGACCAACTCGAGTGAAGTGAGCAAGTCCAGCGTGCGGTAAACACTCACCAAACCGATGTCGAAGCCCTTATGTTCGAGCTGTTGATGGATTTGTTGTGGGCTCAAGGCGACCTCAGCGCCTTCAAGCACCTCCATAATTTTCTTACGCGGCTCCGAGATCCGATAGCCCAGGCGCGTCATTGTATTTTTCCAGTCCATAGCTTCCTTATTGAAAAAGTTTATCAATAAGCATGATTATACTTGGGAAAGAGAGAAAAGGAAGACCGCTTTATACAAACTATATTAGAAATTCAGTTAAGGCTTTATACAGGCGGAAATTTCAGAAACGGTCTGTTATAATCCTCTGGCTTGGATTAAATAGAAAGATAGAGAAAGAGAAATATGGATACTATTCAGAATGA
>JAQVUC010000071.1 GCA_028699715.1 Anaerolineaceae bacterium
ACGCAAAACTGGATGATTCTTATTATCAGTGGCAGAAACGAATTGAAGAACTTAATCGTGATATTCTCGACTCGCAAAAGCAGTTTAACAGTCTCAGGGTGCAAGATGTTGCGCTGGCAACTGAGCTCGAGAGTGTTACGCATCGCATCCGATTAACCGACGCTGATTTTACGCTTTCAGACCTCCAAAAATATCAGGAGAAAAAAACGTTAATCGCCGCCGAGATTGAGGGCCATCAAGAACAACTAAATCTACTTGTCAGTCAGAACACCGAATTGGGCAAGCAATTAACGGCTAAGAAAGAGCTTTTTGAACTTTTGGCTGATCCTGAGCAGGAGGCAGTCTATGAGCGGGAGATTACCATGTTGGAGCGGTCGATTGAGCTGAATAATAACGCAATCCAGCGCATTCGTAATTATAGTGAGCTCTCTGCTATGACCCTTGGTCCTGATATGACCAGTTTTTCTGCGCAATTTGAGCAATCAATACTCAGCCTGCAAAATGCTTGGGGTTCACTGGCGATGCAATCTGCTAACGTCTTTCGCCGGATGGCTGATAGTGCCACAAGTACTTTGGGCAACGCGTTCACTGGCCTGATTTTGCAGACTAAAACTTTAGGGCAAGCGTTCCAAGAGATGGGCAGAATGCTACTGGAGAGTATGGTTTCAGCGATTGCAGAGGTGTTTGCCCGTTGGTTAGTTTTAAAAGCTTCCATGGCAACGTTTAGCATCGGTGGCGGTGGTGGTTTCCTGGGTGGTATCTTTGGGTTTGCCGAGGGCGGCCGTATACCAGCCAGTCAAAAAATTATTCGTGTGAACGAGGAAGGCTCTGAGTATGTGGTCTCAGCGCGCAGCCCTCGGGTTAATGATGATTGGTTAGACTACGCTAATCAGGGAGGTCGCCTTGCTGACTTTGCAGCCGCTCAGGGTGTAGCGACCGCAGCCCCCGCAGCGTCAAAAACAGTGATTGTGCGCTCGCAATCCGAAATTAGGCGCGAGTGGAAAGAGTCTGGATTGATTGATTTTGTCAGGGATGGATTTTCAAAACGAGGACTAAACTATGCTTAAAATTACGAGCCCTGACACAATGCAGATTTTAGGCGCGGTGCCGGATTGGCAAAAAGGCATCGAGGTACAATTTAAAGCTCAAACTAGTATCGTGGAGTCTTTGAGCGGTAGAGAGTTTAGGTCAGCGCATTTTCACCGTCCACTTTTAACTCTAAACTTCTCAGCGATTAATCTTGAGCGCATCCTGAGCGGCTATTTCAGGCGTGTTTTTGAGACCCGTGGCCAAAGACCGATTGCAGTACCGGTCTGGGCAGACGCGGCGCATCTCCACGGTCTGACGCCAAAAGAGTCTAAAACTATTATTTGCGAGGCGCGCAACCGTCTATTCCCGTGGTTTCGGTACGTCATTATTTGGTCTGGGCCGTTTACTTACGAGTTAAATTCAATCGAGAGCATCGGGGAGGGTGTAGTAACCTTGGGCCGCCGAACTCTGCAAGAGTACAAGCCTGGTTCTGTTCTGGTTCCTCTTGCGTATGGCGCGCTCTCAATCCCAGAGAGCGTCTACAAAACGCCAACGGTATCCACTGTCCCAATAACTTTTAACGAGCAACCAGGCATCAATTATTTCGGCGCCGCATCCTCTAAAACTGGCACATCCACAATTGGAGAGATCGAGGCTTGGCTCAGTTCTCAGCCAGGCATCGCTTTAAATCAAAATTACAATGTATTTTCAGCGCAGCCTAATTTTACAACAGATTTGCGGCATGGTGCAGTGGATGACCTCTCTTTTCAGCCGCTCACAGGCGGCGTTGCAACCCCTTATATCGCGTATCAATTTAATCGCCGAACACTTAAACTTGACTATACGGTAGATAGATATGGTCTCCAATATATCCTCCGTCATTTCACGCATCATGACGGGCGGCGCGGCTCATTTTGGGTGCCAACTTGGACGGCTGATTTTTCTGTGGCTGAGACCGCCGAGGCAGGGGCGACCCGTTTTAAGGTGCGTCCCTCAGGTATTGAGCAGATGCCAGATCGTTACCATGCTTTTTTTGTGATTCTGGATGGTGGTTTGCATTTGATTAAGGCGCAAGGTGCCGTGCGCGCTGGATGCGGCGAGGATATTCTGCTGGATACTCCCTTGCCTTTTACATTGCCAAAAGATACGCCTGTCTCAGGTGCAGTTCATTGTCGGTTCCGGCATGATGAGCTGCCTGTCCATTGCATCCATCCAAGCAGCGCTTTTACCGTGCAGTGTGATTTTATCGAGGTCGAGGATGTGCCTGCCGTGCTCTCAACTCAAAAGATCGCTTACCTTTACCGCGTGCAATGTGGTTATGAGACAACGCTTTGGGCAAATTGGCATGGTGCAATTAAGGCACGCGCAACCGTTTACGGCGAGGACGCTATCCATGTTTTCCGCGGTGGCGATATTATCCACGGCGGAATTGAAAACGCGGAAGATATGCTGGCCGAAGAAATTTCAGTGACCTTAAACGGTGCTGCAAGGGTGTTTGTTTTGCGCAATCGCGCGGCATCGGCTGAGATTGAAATTTATCGTGTTGACATGAGCGATTATGATGAGGGTGCCCCTCCGGTCGCAGAATCAATTTTTTGCGGGGCTGTTATGGATAGACGCGTCGAATCTCGCGGATCGACAGAATTAGTCTTATCCTCTCAGCTCCGCATTTTTAGACGCGAGGTTGGCAGGGTTAAATTGCAAAGGCAATGCAATCACATTCTTTACTCAGCTCCGTGCGGGCTCGATAAAACTACTTTTACTTTTGAGGGTGCGCCGATTGCGCTGGATGGCCATAATGCCGAGGTGGATATCTCTGGGCAAAATGCACAAGATGATGGTTACTTCTCTGGTGCCCTGATTTTACAGGGTGTGCGTCGGCACATCGTTTTAAGCGATACTAAACTGTCGGACAAACGCGCTTTTGTGACTGATATTCCGTTGCGAGACGCTGAGTTTTCGGTAACTTTATGGTGCGACAAAAGTATAACCGATTGCGGTGCTAAGTTTAATAATGCAAACAACTTTGGCGGCTGTCCATGGTTGCCGAATAATAACCCGCTTGACCTTGTGCGGAATGATAGCTCTGGAGGAAAAAAATGAGTGAAACTTTTTTCAGTCTACTTAAAAACCGCAATGCGCTCAGAATTGAGATTGCAGGCTGGGCAGGCACCCAGTTTTTATATGATACAGCTGGGCGCGGCAAAAAAGGCATCTCAGCCGATTGCGTTAGTTTTCCTTTGGCTGTGTATCAAAATTTAGGGCTGGTCGATAAGGACCTTAAAATCCCTCCTTATACCTCAGTCAGAGGCGGTCGCGAGGAATACTTTAAACTGTTGAGTATATTAGACAGTCTGCCTGGTCTCGAGTTAATCTGGGAGCGCAGAGGCTTTTTTCTTAACCGCGGCATCCTTAGACTAGGTGATTTGATTGTCTGTTCCTCTGGGAGCGCAATCCATCATCTACTCATTTATGATGCCGCTGATATCGCGTGGCATTGCTGGCCAAAGTCAGGTGTAACCAAAACATCAATTTTAACCAGACATGTTTACACAACATCCAAACGAGTTTATCGGTTTAGATGAGAGTTTCGAGTGATATTTCAAGGGGCATCCCCCCCGGTAGGGTGCAAGACAAGCTGAGCAAACGTTATCAGCTTGAGGCTAAGTATTTAAGCGATAACGCTCAATCTGATCCAGTTAAAATTTTGTTTGGCCGCGACTTTTTGCCCATGACTTTATTGACGCCTGTATTTGATCTGTTTACCCGTGAGTCAGGGGGCGGCGGCAAAGGTGCCTCCAAAGCGGGCGGCGCTGGGCAAGAGGTCTATTACGGTGGTTTTGCAGCAGCGTTTTGCGTGGGGCCAGTCAAAGCTGTCCACGCTATTTACGATTCCGATACAGAGTTGCTTAGCTGGGCTGAGGAGGGTTTTCGGCTTGGCTATCATTCCGATACTGACATCTGGGATGCTACCGGTGAGTATAATATAGTTGAGGTGCCTGATTACGGTGTCTTGCGTTTGCATCGTGGTACTGATTCACAGCCGGTTGACCCAAGGTTTACTAACGGTAAACCAATCTTAATTGATCTGGATAACGAGGATTCCACTATTCCGGCGATGGCAGCGAGTCAAACTGGGTACCGTAATACGTTTTATGTTGTCGCTGATAGTTTTAAGCTGGGCTCCTCAAATATCACACCGAACCTGAGAATCGAGGTTTCTTGTCTGCCGCAAGCGTTTGTGGCTGACGCCGGAGAATTGCCCGACTGGTTTAAACTGACAGACGCAGAAGGTGACGTCTGGCCGCCGCTGATTATTTACGAATATCTCCGAAACGAGGCTTGGGGAGGGGCAGGATTAACCGCCGCTGACATTGATTTTGATTCGTTTCTCGCCGCCACAGAACAATGTATCACTGAGGGTGTCGCTATTACAGCGCTGCAAGACGCAGCTGGCACCACGCTCAGAGATGCAATCTCACAGGTGCTCCAATATTGCGACGGTGTCTTGTTTCTTGACCATGAGTCAAAGATTGCCCTTCGCCTTGTACGGACACCTTCGGACATCTCAAACCTGCCCGAAATTACAACGGCTGAGTTAGCTCAAGAGCCACTGATTAACTTTGGGGGTGCAGATGAGGCTTGGGGTAGGACAGAGATTGTCTTTTCTTCTCGGGTAGACTCTTATGAGACCACGGCAGAGGTATTTGAATCCCCGCGCTACGTTGGCTCGCCACTCAAAGAAATCAAAACTAATACGCTAAACCTACCCTTTTGCAAACAGCGTTTGCTGGCCGCTAAACTAGCGCGCAGGTTTGCCGCGGCTGGCGCTGAGCCAAGCGCAGAGGTTGAGATGAGCGTTTTGCCTGGTGTTGATTATAAGGTAGGTGACCTGATCTTTTTAACCTACCCGCCGCTTAATATCAGTCGGATGCTTTTGCGGATAAACCGAGTTGAGTCTGGGAGCTCAATTGAGCCTTTGACGCATCTCACGGCCGTTTTACAGCCGGAAGCTAGCTGGCAGATTGAGATTCAAAATCTGGTTATTGGTTTTGAAAAACAACAGGAGCAGCAAAACAAAATTGCCGGAGGTTATTTCAAACCCCGAACTTTGCTACTAAATGATGCTGGCGATGGCCAGGAGCTGGCTGTGTTTGCGGAGCGGCCAGAAGCTGGCGCCGTTAAAGGTTATGAGGCTGATATCATTAATGGCGAGCAGTATCCAGACGGCTCCCCAGTGCGCGCCCTTTCGACGGGCGATAGATATCAGACTCAAATTGAGATTACATCGCTTGAGAAAGCTACCAACGGGTTAATGCTGGCTATGCGTGTCGAGGGTGGCAAACGCCATGATGAGCTGGCTAACCTCACTAAATCACGGCAGGATGGCGGCGTGGTCTACGTCACGGCTTGCACTTTTGAGGATGGCGAAAGAACGTTAGCTCCCATGACGTTCTCAGTCACTAAAATTGACTATAAAAACAAGCAAAGCATTGATGAGGTCGATTATTACCTTTACCAACTACTTGTGCAGCCTGCGCAGGTTTATCCCAACTTTCAATATCCGTCCACAGCGGATAATCGAGTGCCCTCAAAGACCGCTTATATTTACCGTGCGGAAAGTTTATTGTGTCCTAACATTGATTTCAAGCAACTTTTCTATGACATGGAATCAAAGCTTTACCTTAAGGCAGATTTCGGGGGCGGGCTAAAAGAAGATAACCCATGCGGGTTCCACCAGATTTATAGCGGGAGTGTGATTTCTCATTCTTTGGGCACTTTAGGCGAGGTGTTTTACGACGCGTGGGGCTCGCCTTTGAGTATCGCGCAAAACCTAGTGATTACAGTCGCTGCAAGCCCGCCAGAAGCTCCTGACCCTGAGGATGATAATATCTATATCAATCCGGTAACTGGCGAGAACTACGCTTGGGATGTGGCAGGCTGGCAGATGTTTGGGCAGACTGAGGTTTTAGAGCCCGTTTTACAACCGCATCAAATTCCGTTTGGTCTTGCGCATGATGAGGTTGCGCGCGGTGATCATTTGCATGATGACCGTTATCAATTACTCGGTCAGGGTTTTGAGTCGTATCACAGGCGCTACACTGCGTCTACTTTGCTTGAGCATACATCGGGATGCCGCGGGGTGATACAGCTTGAGCTTGCGAGCGATGG
>JAQVUC010000072.1 GCA_028699715.1 Anaerolineaceae bacterium
TGGTAATGGTAAGCGCAGATCCAAAGAAACTTAACAGCGATGTCATCAAAGCCGCAGCTGAAAAGAAAATTCCTGTTGCTGGTACAGGCGGTACTTCAATGGCAGATGCGCGATCTTTGGGAGCAAATGTCATCTCCGCTTCAGGCACCACTGGCACAACCAATCGTTCCAGGGCAGTCGGTTATATTTCTGCTTTTGCCAGCCAATGGAAAACAAAATATTCTCCAGTAATTGGTAAGACTGCCGAGGCTGACACTGGGAACATTTGGAAACGTATCAACTTGCGCAGCATCATGATGAGTTCACTTCCAGGTTTTATCGCTATGGCACTCATCCTGGCCATTGGTAAAATCCCATTCTTAACCCCCTCAGTTGGTCCACTATTTGACAAACTGATTGGTGCACTACCTATTATCGTGGCCATTGTTGCTGCCAAGCAGGTATCAGGCTTGGATGAGGTAGGCATTGTGGCAGGTGCTGTCGCCGGTGTATTATCCGTGGACGGTGGAATTTTAGGCGGAATTGTTGGTGGTATCCTTGCCGGCGTACTAGCGAGTTATCTATTGAACTGGTCCTTCCGTATGCGCTTCCCTGCCACTACCGCAAGTTTGGTAGCAGGTGCCATAGGTGGCCTTGTTGCAGGGTTTTTAGTTTACTTTATCCTTGCGCCAATCACACTTTGGATTGGCAATGGAATTCGCACACTAATCGATGCGGCCATCGCCTTCAGTCCAATATTAGCAGGTGCAGTAGCAGGACTGCTTATTTGGCCGGCAATTATTGGCGGTGTATACCATGCTGCGATCTTGCCCATTGTCCTTCTCGAGATGGAACAAACCGGATACAGCTTCTTAGGTGCAGTAGACATGACTGGCTTAGTAATGGTCTCGGCAGGCATCACCCTGGCAAATATTATTGCTCCGCGTGAAAAGAAGGAAGCATCTATAGCTTTACCTGGATTTCTTGTAAATATTGGTTTTGGTACGTTTGTCGAAGCGGCCTACCCTTTCATGTTTGCTGATAAGAAGATTTTTGGGACAGCCTTATTTGCCGCTATGGTCTCAGGTGCCCTGGTTGGTGCATTTAATGCACGTGGTACCGCCTATGTTCCTAGCATTGTTGCTCCAGGCCTTTCCAGTAACCCAATTGGATTTGCCATCGCAATGCTAGGAGCAATGGGGATTGCGTGTGTTCTCACCATCTTTTTTAATAAAACAGCTAAGAAAACTATAACTGAAGTAGAAGCCTAAGGAGGGAACGATGATTATTGGAGACATGCAAAGAAAAAGAGAATTTAGCTTAAAAAAAGTGACTGATGCAATAGCAGCACATGGCGGTACAACCCTGCTATCAACTGGTATCACTGGTGATGATGCACGCTTTGCCCTGGCAGCAGTAAAAGCCGGTGCACGCTTGCTGGAACCAAACCATCCTGCAGTAGCATTAGCCCGCGGGCATCGGGGTGTGACAACCATGCATGCCGCAGAAGACGTCCGCCATGAAATCGCGTTTGAGGAAATGCGCAAGGTTGTCGAAGGTGTTCGTGCGGTTGTCGGACCCGAGATATTTATTACTGTTGGTGTACCGGGATCTTTTACAGAAACTATGCCTACACCATTTACCGAAGATCAAGCTTATGCCCTCTCTCGAGCTGGTGCCGATTCATTACATACGCACAAATCGACTTTGCAAGATCTCAAGGAAGTTGCTGATATTTGTCATAAATACGGTTTGTTGGTAGATGCTTACATTGCCCATCCTTCGGATCGCCATCTTTTTGGTGTCCCTGCAGAAACACCTGAACAAGTTGCAGAAATTGCCAAAGGCATGCAGGATGTCGGTGTCGATTTCATCGGTTTGATGACTGGAATGAGCTATGAAGGAGTGGCCGCAGGTGAGATTCCTGGTGTTGTCCGTCAACGTTTGGAGGCTATGATTAAATCAGTCTCAGTACCAACTCTTGCCGAAGGTGGCATTAACGCAGTCAACTTCAAGGCATTTATTGGAACTGGTGTCAACATATTGGTTGTTGGCACTGCTTTTGATGATATAGCCCGTAAAGCCGTCGAACAGACAGTGGAAACTTTCTTGCAAAGATAAACTGTTTAGTAAAATCAAAGAAAAAATCGCTTGGTCCTTAATTATCCAGGCGATTTTTTTGATTTTTGAAAGAAATGCCTGAATATCTTTCTCATTACTCTGAATACTTTTAAAAGTTAACTTTTACCAGCCTTTATCTCCTTGGGTTGAAATTTTTTTCGCATTTTTGCTCTTAAGTAATAATCTAAATCCTAAAACCTTCTCACTCTCAAAGATTTTTGATATAATGAAAAGTCGGCGTTAAATCGCCGAAATGCTTAAATTACGCGTGGGTATCCATGCCAGACAACAGGAAGGTCTAAAACAATGAAAGAATTCTCAACCGCAAATATTCGCAACATCGTTCTTGCCTCACACAGCAATTCAGGTAAGACCATTCTCGTGGAGAATTTACTGAATTTTACTGGCGCTACCACCCGTGTCGGCAGTATCGAAGATGGCTCCACGGTTTCAGACTACGATGACGAAGAACAGCGTCGCAGTATTTCGCTGTACACCTCTGTTTTACCTGTGATCTATAAGGACATCAAAATCAATTTTCTGGATACCCCTGGTTATACAGATTTTGTTGGTGAAGTTGTTTCTGCCATGCGCGTGTCTGACTGCGCCCTGATCCTGGTTGACTCGGTTGGCGGACTTGAAGTTGGGACCGAAACAGCGCTGGAGTACGCAGAATTTTTCAAAATCCCCAAAATCATGGTCATCAACAAGATGGACCGCGACAACGCCAATTTCCGCAAAGCCTTTGATTCTGTCCAAAACAATATCGATTCCCGCTTGGTGCCAATGCAGCTGCCCTGGGGTGAAAAAGCTGATTTCAACGGCGTCATCGACTTGGTGACAATGAAAGCTTACAAGGGCGATGGCAAAACCGTCGTTGACATTCCAGCTGAATACCAGGCTGAGGCAGAGGAAGCCCGTTTACAAATGGTTGAAGCAGCCGCTGAAGGCGAAGACAGCCTGCTCGAAAAATATTTTGAGAATGGCGACCTGACAGCCGAAGAGACTTTGCAGGGTTTGCACAAAGCCATCCAGGAAGGCAATATCATCCCCGTGCTGGTGGCAGCCGGCGGACGCATGATCGGTATCGCCCCCTTACTCGACACCCTGCTTGCTTTAGCTCCCTCCCCATTGGAACGCCCGGCTACGATCGCCAAATCTCCCAAGGGTGAGGTTGAACTGAGATTTGAAGACTCCGGTCCCCTGGCTGCTTACGTCTGGAAGACCACCGCGGACCCCTTCGTGGGACGTCAGACTTTCTTCCGGGTTTATTCCGGAACTATGAATTCTGATACCCGCGTCTGGAACGCCAACAAAGGCGAAGAAGAACGGCTGGCTGGTGTGCAGGTGCCCTTTGGCAAAGAAATGCAGCCGGTTTCTGTGATCCACAGCGGCGATATTGGCGCTGTTGCCAAATTATCCGTGACCACAACCGGTGACACCCTGACAAGCAAGGAACAACATCTGACTCTGCCAGTTCCGCACTTCCCAAACCCGCTCTATAGAGTGGCCATCTCCCCCAAGACCCAATCCGACGCGGCCAAAATGAGCCAGACACTGACTCGTTTGGTTGAAGAAGATATGACCCTCTCCTGGGAAATGGAACAGGCCACCCACCAAACCCTCCTGTTTGGCATGGGTGATCAGCACATCGATGTGGCTGTCCGCCGCGCTGAGCAGAAATTCCAGCTCAACCTTGACCTGCACGAGCCCAAGGTTCCTTATGAGGAGCACATCACCAAAGAAGCCAGTGCCATGTACCGGCACAAAAAACAGACTGGTGGTTCCGGTCAGTTTGGTGAAGTTCATTTGAAGGTCTTCCCCATCGAAGGTGAAGATTTTAGCTTCTCAAACGATGTTTTCGGCGGCGCAATTTCAAACAACTACATGGCCCCGATCGAAAAAGGCATCAAAAACGTGATGAAAGAAGGCGTGGTGGCTGGTTATCCTGTCCACAACGTTGGTGTTTCTGTCTTTGACGGTAAGGAACACCCGGTTGACTCAAAGCCTATCGCTTTTGAAATTGCCGGACGTGAAGCCTTCAAAATTGCCTTCAAAGACGCCAACCCTGTGCTCGATGAACCGATCATGAAAGTCGTTGTTTCCATGCCCGAAGCCAACATGGGTGATATCATGGGCGATCTCAACACCCGCCGTGCCCGCGTTCAGGGTATGAATAGCGACCGTGGAAAATCCACCATTACTGCTGAAGTGCCCTTGTCTGAGATGATGCGCTACACCACCAATCTGCGCTCCATGACCGGCGGCCGCGGCACCTTTACCATGGAATTTGACCACTACGATCTCGTCCCCACCCATCTGGCGCAGGAAATCATGAACGCCCGCCAGAAGGAACTGCACGAAGAATCCTAAGCCAAGTTTTGCAAGTTTACAGGCTGACCCAAAAGGTCAGCCTTTTTTTATTTCAGGTGAAAATGAGGGGCAATATTTCAACGCAAACCGGAGGCTTTGGGTTATCATAATAAAGAATACAGAACCGTACTGGCCAGCCTTGGCTTTGGCCTCAACAGGCGAACAACTATTAAAGGAGAGTGTAGTGTTTACTGATTTTGACTCAGCAAAAGATTTTCTGGAAGAAAACGAAATTCCCATGGTAGATCTGAAGTGGTGCGACCTTTACGGAAAATGGCATCACGTTACATTGACTGCCAAAGCTTTTACCCCTGAAGTAATGCGGGATGGCATCGGCTTTGACGGTTCTTCGGTTGGTATCAAGCCGGTCACAGCCGGAGATATGATCCTCATCCCGGACCTCACCACCGGTTTTATTGATCCATTTTTTGAGGAGCCAACCTTATCATTCATCTCGGATATTTACGAAGCAGACAGCAAGCTAGCCTTTGAACACGACCCGCGTGAGTTTGTGCGCAAAGCTGATGCTTACATGAAGCAAACTGGCATCGCCGATCAGTCTCTCTGGGGACCTGAGTACGAGTTTTTCATCTTTGATGAGGTTTCGTATTCAACACGATCAAACAAATCCAGCTATTTTGTGAATTCCTATGAAGCCAATTGGGAAAGCAATGAAGACAAAAATGGCTACCTGGTGCCTGTTCATAAAGGCTATCATCGCATCGCCCCGTCTGACCAAAATCAGAACCTACGCAATGAAATCTGTATGGTCCTGGAAGACCTGGGTTACCCCGTCAAATATCATCACCACGAAGGCAGCGGACCCGGACAGAACGAGATCGAACCACCTCTGCTTGACATCGTCAAATCCACCGACGGGACCTTGATGGCCAAATACGTGGCAAAAAACCTGGCCTACCTTTACGGCAAGACCATCACCTTCATGCCCAAACCACTCTTTGGAGAAGCGGGCAACGGTATGCACTTCCATCAAATGCTGTGGAAAGACGGCAAAAACCTGTTCTACCAAAAGGGCGGCTACAACAATCTTAGCCAGACCGCATTGTATTATGTTGGCGGCATCCTTAAGCACGCCCTGGCGTTATGCGCCCTGACCAACCCCTCCACCAACTCCTACAAACGCCTTGCTCCCGGATACGAAGCCCCCACCAGCTGCTTCTTTGACAAGGGTGATCGTAACGCGGCCGTGCGCAGCCCCAAATATGCGACTGATCCCAGTGAGGTGCGTATTGAGTACCGCACCCCTGACGCCACCTGCAATCCCTACATTGCCATTCCTGCCATGCTTTTGGCCGGCCTGGACGGGATTTTGAATAAAATCGATCCTCGGGAGCACAACTTTGGACCTTTCGATGAAGATGTTCTGAAGTGGCCGCCTGAAAAGCTGGCCACCATCCGCAAGATGCCCGCCAACCTGAACGCGGCTCTGGATGAACTTGAGCGCGACCACGAATTTCTCTTCCAGGGTGGGGTCTTTTCACCTCAATTTATTCAAACCTGGGTCAAAAACAAGCGCGCGGAAGCCAATGAGATGGGCGCCCGCCCGCATCCCTACGAGGTGGAGCTGTACGTTGACTGCTAATCTCAGAGCTCAACACAACGCTTGAATCAGCTGAGATAGCGGTGCAGGCGTTGATCTAAGAGTTGTTTTGACTGTTTTATCAGGGCTAAGCTAAAAAGAAATCCCGGAGTTCATCTTCCA